>CALXCP010000010.1 GCA_944386845.1 uncultured Oscillospiraceae bacterium
TGAAGGCGCTGGACAAATCGGAATCGTTGAAATAACCGGCCAGATAGACCGCCTTGCCCAACTTCTCGGCCTCGGAGTACGCCGACAGCGTGGCTCAGAAGCTGGACGGCCTGGGCTTCCGCGTGGAGGTGGACCACCGCAGCGAGAAGATCGGCAAGAAGATCCGGGAGGCCACCCTGGAGAAGGTCCCCTACATGCTGGTGGTGGGCGACCGGGACATGGAGAACGGCACCGTCTCCCCCCGGCACCGCACCGGCGAGGACCTGGGCGGCATGAGCCTGGAGCAGTTCGCCGCCCTGCTGAAGGAAGAGGTAGACGCCAGGACCATCAAGTGAGCTGAATGCCGCGCGGCGGCCCGGGGACGGCCCGGGCCGCCGCGCTCCGTCTCCCCGTCCGGGAGAAAATTCGTCGAACGCAGGGATTCACAATTTTTTCAAAATTTCTTCGCAATTTAGACAACACTTTTCCCCCGGCTTCTGGTAGGATGACCTTGCTGGAGCGATACAGCAAGTTTTCATCTCCTTTCTATTTCCCTTTCTCTACTCTCAAACGCGAACCGACGCGCCGCTGGGATCAGACGGCGGCGCAAGGCGAAGGGCCCGCGGCGTAAGCCGCGGGCCCTTCGTGTTTTCTGTCCGGTCTCCTCCGGCCTCAGCCCCGGACCCCCTCCGCCAGCTTTTCATTGCGGTAGGCCAGCGTCTCCTCCGGGGTGCGGGTGGGATGCTCGGCCATCCGGCGGCTCCAGTCCTCCAGCCAGCCCTTCATCTGGGCCACCCCCTCGGCGGACAGGGGGAACCGCGCCGTGTCGTCCACCTGGGACAGTTCCCGGCAGAAGGGGCCGCACCACACCTCCACCGGCAGCTCCCCCTCCTCCCGGGGGCGGATGTAAAAGCGCAGCAGGCCGCTGCTCCCCTTCCAGCCGTTTCCGTTCTGGAAGAACAGCAGAGTGGGCAGGCGGATCTCGTGGTCCATCTCTCTCATCCTTTCAGCAGCTCCCGCCGCTCGCGCCAGTCGGGAAGATATCGCTCCACCACCCTGTAAAAGGCGGGGCTGTGGTTTTTCACCGTGATGTGGGCCAGCTCGTGGACCACCACATAGTCCACCGCCTCGGGGGGATAGGCCATCAGCCGCCAGGAGAAGCACAGGCTGTTGCGCCCGCTGCAGCTGCCGAACCGGGTCCGGGCCGAGGTGATCCTCACCCCGGCGGGCTCCACCCCCATGAGGGCGGCGAAGTGGGCCACCCGGCGGGGGAGCGCCTCCCGGGCCAGGGTCCGGAGCCGGGCCTCCTCCTCCGCCGTGGGCTCCGGGTGGGCGGCCAGCCAGGCCATCCGCCGCCGGCGGTGCTCCTCCAGCCAGCCCCGGTGGGCGGACACGAAGGCGGCCACCGTCCCCGCCGGCGTCCCCCGGGGGGCCCGGACCACCGCCTCCCCGGACCGGGTCACCTCCAGTGCCAGGGTGCGGCGGCGGGAGTAGATCACGCGGTAGTCCTCCAGGGCGTCCTCCTCCTCTCACAGGCCGCGCGCCCCGGCGTTCCCGTTCCGGTCAGTCCTCTTGGGGCTCCTCCCGCTCCAGCAGGCGTACCCGGATCTCCAGCACCCGCCGGTGGTCCACCCGGGTGACGGTGACGTCCAGGTTCTCGTACACGAAGTGGTCGCCCTCCCGGGGGATGCGGTCGATCTGCTCCATGACCCAGCCGCTGACGGTGGTGGCGTCGCACTCGCCGCGGATGGCGAACAGGTCATACATATCGCTGAGATTGGCGTTGCAGGCGATGAGATAGCTGCCGTCCTCCTGCCGGGAGAACTCCTCGATGACCTCGTCGTGCTCGTCCCAGATCTCGCCCACCAGCTCCTCCAGGATGTCCTCCAGGGTGACGATGCCCTCGGTGCCGCCGTACTCGTCCACCACTACGGCCAGGTGGTTCTTGGTGCGCTGGAGGGTGCGCAGCAGGCTGGAGATCTTGGTGGAGCCCGTGGTGTAGATCACCGGGGCGATCATGCTGTTCAGGTCGGTGATGCCCCGGCTCCGGGCGGAGTAGTAGTCCTTCTCATGGATGATGCCGACGATGTTGTCGATGGTGTCCTTGTAGATGGGCAGGCGGGAGTACCCGCTGGCGGCGAAGAGGGAGCCCAGCTCGTCCATGGTGGCGTCGTCGGGGGCGGCCTCGATGTCCACCCGGGGGGTGAGGATCTCCTCCACCTCCAGGTCGTTGAACTCGATGGCGGCGCGGATGAGCTGGCTCTCGTGCTCGTCCAGCTCCCCCTCGTTCTCCGCCTCGCTGACCATGGTCATGAGCTCGTCGCCGGTGATGCCCTCCTCCTCATGGCGGCCGAAGATGTGGTCCAGCAGCCGCTTCCACAGGGAGAACAGGGCGTTCAGCGGCCGCAGCAGGGTCAGCAGCGCCCCGATGGCCGGGGCCACCGCCATGGACACCCGGTCGGCCGACTCCTTGGCCAGCGTCTTGGGGGTGATCTCCCCGAAGATGAGGATGACCACGGTGAGCACCACGGTGGACAGGACGGCGCCGTACAGGGGGAAGTGCCGGGTGAAGAGCACGGTGCCCACGGTGGTGGCGGTGATGTTGACGATGTTGTTGCCGATGAGGATGGTGGAGATCAGCCGGTCGTACTCGTCGGCCAGCTTCAGCGCCTTGGCGGCCCGCCGGTCCCCGTCCTCCGCCCGGTTCTTCAGGCGGATCTTGTTGGCGGCGGAAAAGGCGGTCTCGCTGGCGGAGAAAAAGGCCGACAGCGCCACCAGACATACGATGGCGACGATCATCAGGATACTGGCACTGTCCATGGCGGACCCATCAACTCAGCTTTCTATGTAGATTTTCCGGGCCTGGCCCGTATTATTTTTATTATAGCATCCCTTTCATCCCTTTGCAACCGAAAGACCGCCGCCGGGCGGGAAGAAAAATTTTTTTGAAAAATTTTTGATTTTTCGGAGAGAAATGGCCCCGTCGTGCGTTTATATCAACAGAGTGTACTTCGCCACAAAAATCACTGATATGGGCCCAGTGCTTCCGGCTTTTTTGTGCGTTTCGCCTTGACGTTTTCTCTTTTTCCTGTTACCATGATCGTGGAAATAAATTCCTCTGTCTTCAAGCCGTCCGCTATGGAAAGGATGTGAGTCCCATGCCCCGCCGCCCGCGCCAGCACCCGGCAGTGACCGCCGCGGTCATCAACGCCGCCGGGGACAAGACTGTCGCCGGATGCTCCGACCTGATAGAGTGCCCATAACGCGCGAAAACTATAGAACCAATTTTATCTATGCTGGATCAAAAGTGATATGCAAGAGAGCGGTGCCATGAAGACCATACCACCCTGCCCGTTACATCACAGCCTTAAACAGCCAACGCAGGAGGAAGTGCCATGGAGAGGCTTTGTTATTTATTGTTTGGGATCGCACTGATCCTGTTGGGCCATACAGCGGCAATGATCCTTCTATCCGATTCGAACAGGCCTCTGTTTTTCTGCATTTGGATCGTATGCCAAGCTGCCGGGCTCATTTTCTGCCTCATCGGTCTCTTGAAGCGGAAACGATGATTTTTCTGACTCAGTTCAGCGTTCGTTACATCGTTGTCATTCATATGGCAAAAAGATATTTTGCCGCTGGACGATCGATCCCCCTGCGAAATCGCCTCTCACACGCCTTTATGCTCCACACAGACGAAGCGCCCCGGCCGTCGTTCGGCCGGGGCGCTTCGCCTGTGTTTCTGCTTGCAAAAAGGGAGGAGAGAGGTATTGGATCATCATTCCTGATGACAGTTACACTCTACCCCACAATTGCGGCAAAACCGTGACCGGGCCATGAACTTTTTGTAAACTCGCCGGGGGGAAATCCCTTGACGGGGCCGCCCCCCCGTGGGATAATATCCCCGGCCTTCGTGCCGGCGGCCCAAAGGCCGGACCGGCCGCGCCGCCACGGTGCGGCCCCGAGGGGCCGTCTGTTTTTCCGGAAAGGAGCGCTCCCCATGATCGAATCTCTCCTGCGCCGGTGCGTGCGGGACTATCAGAACACCCAGGACCCCGCCGTGCGGCAGCGGTACGGCACCCTGTCGGGCGGGGTGGGCATCCTGCTCAACCTGCTGCTCTTCGCCGGCAAGTTCCTGGCCGGCCTGCTCACCGCCTCCATCGCCGTCACCGCCGACGCCTTCAACAACCTGTCCGACGCCGGGTCGTCCATCGTCACCCTGGTGGGCTTCCGGCTGGCGGGGCAGAAGGCCGATGAGGAGCACCCCTTCGGCCACGGGCGGATGGAGTACCTGTCCGGCCTGCTGGTCTCTCTCGTGATCCTGCTGGTGGGCTTTGAGCTGGCCAAGTCGTCGGTGGAGAAGATCCTCCGGCCCGAGGACGTGGTCTTCTCCTGGCTGTCGGTGGGCATCCTGGCCGCCGCCATCCTGGTGAAGCTGTGGCTGTTCTGGTTCAACCGCTGCCTGAGCCGGCGCATCGGCTCGGCCGCCATGGCCGCCACCGCCACCGACTCCCTGTCCGACGCCGTGGCCACCGCGGTGGTGCTGGCCTGCACCTTCCTGGACCACTACCTCCACGTGAACATCGACGGGGTGGCCGGCCTGGTGGTGGCGGTGTTCATCCTCCGGGCGGGCTGGGGGGCCGCCAAGGACACCCTGGACCCCCTGCTGGGCAGGTCTCCCGACCCCGCCCTGGTCTCCGCCATCCAGCGGGACATCCTGGCCCACCCGGAGATCATCGGCATCCACGACCTGATCCTCCACGACTACGGCCCCGGCCGGGCCATCATGTCCCTCCACGCCGAGGTGCCCGCCGACTGCGACATCATGGCCGCCCACGACACCATCGACGAGGTGGAGCAGGAGATCAAAAA
This sequence comes from uncultured Oscillospiraceae bacterium, assembly GCA_944386845.1. GTDB lineage: Bacteria > Bacillota > Clostridia > Oscillospirales > Oscillospiraceae > CALXCT01. The sequence continues at coordinate 4,849 of CALXCP010000010.1, forward strand.
CCGCTATCACATCCTCACCGTCATCCACATGGACCCGGTGGCCACCGACCAGGAGACGGTGCAGCTCCGGGACCGGGTGGCCGCCCTGGTCCGGGAGATCGACCCGGAGCTGTCCATCCACGACTTCCGGATCACCGCCGGGCCCAGGCGCACCAACCTCATCTTCGACGTGGTGGCCCCCTACCGCTGCCCCCTGACGGACGGCCAGCTCCGGGAGGCCATCGGGAGGAAGGTGAAGGAGCTCTCCCCCACCTACTACGCCGTGGTGGAGGTGGACCACGCCTACACCGCCCGGGAGGAGAGCTGAGACAGTTTACAAATTGTTCACCCGCGAAAGAGCGGCGGACGGTATAATGTGGGTACTGAGTCTATTTTCAAAGGTGGTGCGTTTTCATGGCACACAAGGTCCTGATCGTGGAGGACGACGGCAACATCGCCGAGCTGCTCCACCTCTATCTGGAAAAAGAGGGCTTTGAGACCGCCGTGGCCAACGACGGCGGCAAGGGGGTGGAGCTGTTCCGCTCCTTTCAGCCCGATCTGGTGCTGCTGGACATCATGCTCCCGGTGATGGACGGCTGGGCGGTGCTGAAAAAGATCCGGGAGGGCAGCAAGACCCCGGTGATCATGCTCACCGCCAAGGGGGAGCTCAGCGACAAGGTCCAGGGCCTGGAGAGCGGCGCCGATGACTACATCGTCAAGCCCTTCGAGATGAAGGAGGTGCTGGCCCGCATCCACGCGGTGCTCCGCCGCTTCGGCGGGGACGAGAACGGCGGCGGGGAGAAGAAGCTCACCTTCGACAAGCTGGTGATCAACCTGGACTCCTACGAGCTGCTGGTGGACGGCAAGCGGGTGGACACCCCGCCCAAGGAGCTGGAGCTGCTGTACCACCTGGCCTCCTCCCCCAACCGGGTGTTCACCCGGAACCAGCTGCTGGACGAGGTGTGGGGCTTCGACTACTTCGGCGACTCCCGCACCGTGGACGTGCACATCAAGCGCCTGCGGGAGAAGCTGGAGGGCGTCAGCGACCAGTGGAACCTCAAGACCGTGTGGGGCGTGGGCTACAAGTTCGAGGTCAACACCCCCGGTGCCTGACCGGCGTCGCTGACGCCCATCCGCCCTTTTGGGCGGGCGGCCGGCGGGATTCACTTCCGCCGGCCAAGACATCAAATCTCTCCCGGGGCCCCCGGAAAAGCGCGCTTTTCCGGGGAACGTCAGCGACCAGTGGAACCTCAAGACGGTCTGGGGCGTGGGCTACAAGTTCGAGGTCAACGCCCCCGGCGCCTGACCGGCATCCCCGGTAACCCCTGACCGGCATCCCCTTTGAAAGGAGGCGAGCGGCCCGGTGCGCTCCGTCTATCAGCGGCAGTTCCTGTTCATGGCCAGCATCGTGCTGATCTCCTTCGCCCTGCTGGGCTGCGCCTTCATCGCCCTGTCCTACCGCTACACGGTGCAGGAGAACCAGTCCACCCTGGCCACCAACGCGGAGTACATCTCCGCCTACACCGGCACCATGCGGCAGCTGGACCCCACCGTCCTCTCCACCACCGCGTTCCAGCGAAACATCGCCGCCCTGGCCAACGTGTCCGGGCTGTCCATCATCCTGGCGGAGACCGACGGCAAGGTGGTCTACGGCTTTGACGGGGCCACCAACACCTTCCTCCAGGGAGACGCCACCCTGCCCTCCTCCATCGTCAGCTCGGTAACGGCGGGGAACTCCTACTCCGGGATGTTCTCCGTCTCCGGCCTGTACGAGAAGGCCCGGTACGGGGTGGGCTACCCCATCGCCTGGGTGGAGGACGGGCAGACGGGCATCGGCGGCATCGTGCTGGTCTCGTCGGACACCGGCAACCTCACCGAGATGTGGCGGGTGCTGGCCCAGATCTTCTTCTTCACCGCCGTGGTGGTGTTCATCCTGGCCTTCATCGCCAGCTCCATCACCTCCGCCCGGCAGGCCAAGCCCCTCCACGAGATGGCCCAGGCGGTGCACAAATTCGGCCACGGGGAGTTCGACACCCGGCTCACCGGCTATGAGGGCCGGCGGGACGAAATCGGGGAGCTGGCCGCCGCCTTCAACAGCATGGCCGACTCCCTGTCCCGCTCGGAGGCCCGGCGCAGCGAATTCGTGGCCAATGTCTCCCACGAGCTCAAGACCCCCATGACCACCATCGCCGGCTTTGCCGACGGCATCCTGGACGGCACCATCCCCCCGGAGCGGGAGCGGGAGTGCCTCCAGGTCATCTCCACCGAGACCCGGCGGCTGTCCCGGCTGGTGCGACGGATGCTGGACCTGTCCCGGCTGGAGGCCGCCGACCGCTCCGCCGCCCAGGGACAGTTCAACGTCACCGAGGTGATGCTCCGGGTGCTGGTGAGTCTGGAGCCCAAGGTCAACTCCCGGCAGCTGGATGTGGACGCCGACCTGCCCGACGACCCGGTGATGGTCTGGGGCGACCCGGACGGCATCACCCAGGTGTGCTACAACCTGCTGGACAACGCCGTCAAGTTCGCCTCCCCCGGCTCGGTCATCGGCATCAAGGTGGCCGCCTCCGCCGGCAAGGCTCGGGTGTCGGTGCGCAACCAGGGGGAGACCATCCCGAAGGAGGAGCTGTCCATGCTCTTCGACCGGTTCCACAAGACCGACCGCTCCCGGAGCATGGACCGGGACGGGGTTGGGCTGGGTCTCTACATCGTCAAGTCCATCCTGGACGCCCACAAGGAGGACATCACCGTCACCAGTGAGGACGGGGTGACCGAGTTCACCTTCACCCTGACCCTGGCCTGAGGAGGAAGCGTTTTGCGAGATTATTACCGCCCCCTGCCCCCGCCCGCCGGCGGGGGCGAGGCGTCCCTGCCGGCCCGGCGGCGCCGCCCCCGGGCCGTGGCTGTCCTGGGCGTCACCGCCGCCCTGCTGGCCCTGGCCGTGGTGGTGCTGGCCGTCCTGCTGCTCACCCGCCCGCCCCAGGGCTGGACGGGGGAGTGGACCCCCGATCTGCCCCCCGCCCTCCAGACGGAGGAGGGGGAGCCCCCCGCCATCGCCGACGCCCCCCGGGTGGCGGAGTTCTCCCTGCCCCTGGTCTCCTCCGGGGAGCGGGAGGTCCTCTCCCCCCAGGACAACTACCGCAAGAACATCGACTCCATCGTGGGGGTGTACGCCTTTGGGGAGAACTTCGGCGGCTTCGGCACCGGGGTCATCCTGACGGAGGACGGCTACATCGTCACCAACGCCCACGTGGTGGAGGACGCCGACGAGGTGTGGGTGGAGCTCTACGGCGGGGGCGGCCTGCCCTGCACCCTGGCGGGCTTCGACCCGGTCAGCGACCTGGCCGTGCTGAAGGTGGAGCCGGAGAGCCCCCTCCACCCCGCCGAATTCGGCGTGTCCGAGGAGCTGGAGGTGGGGGACACCGCCCTGGCGCTGGGCAACCCCCTCGGCAGCGAGCTCTGGGGCACCATGACCGAGGGCATCATCTCGGCCATCAGCCGGGACGTGGCCATGGACGACGGCACCACCATGACCCTCATCCAGACCACCGCCGCCCTGAACTCGGGCAACTCGGGGGGCGCCCTGCTCAACGACCGGGGGCAGGTGGTGGGCATCACCAACATGAAGCTCATGGCCGACGACAACACCATCGAGGGGCTGGGCTTCGCCATTCCCTCCACCCTGGTGAAGCAGGCGGCCGACGCCATGGTGTCCACCGGCGTCTTTACCGGGGCGGCCTCCCTCGGCATCACCGCCTTCATCGCCTACGACCCGGAGGGGGTGCTCGTCCAGACGGTGGACCCCGCCTCCGACGCCTACGCCCAGGGCCTGCGCCCCGGGGACCGGATCACGGCGGTGGACGGCGTCAGCGTCCACTCGGTGGACGAGGTCAACGACCTGAAGGCCGGCCTGTCGGTGGGGGACACCCTCACCCTCACCGTGGTGCGGGAGGGGGAGGAGTTCACCGTCACGGTGGCCCTGGTGGGGGCGTACACCCTCAGCTGATCTTCGCGCGCCCCGGCCCCGGCCGGGGCCGCTTTTTGCCCTCTTTGGCATTTTTTAAGGAAACTTTCATCTTTTCCCGCTTGACCTTCCCCCGGGGGAAGGGTGTAAAAAAGAGGTGCGGCCGCAGCGGCAATGTCATTAAGATAAAAATCTTGGCGCGTTGCAAAAAATACCCACCCCATTTCAAATGGGGTGGGTATTTTTTGCTGAACAGGGATCCCAATTCCATAGGTAGCCCAACCGCATGACCTACAGGTGGTGAAACTGCTGAAATACTGTCCAGCGTCTGGCGCGGGCAGAGATCTTCTTGCCTTTATCCGCTCCTATGGTATACTGAAAAGGCGAGTGAGAGCGAGCAAACAGGGATATGCCTGTGGAATGTGTCCGAGGAAAGAGCGTAAAGGAGAGAAAAAAGGATGGGATCGACAGAACTGGTGCGAAAAGCCCAAGAGGGCGACCAGGAGGCCATGAGCGAGCTGTATCAGCAGACCTGCCAGCGGGTCTACGCTTTGGCCCTCCGGCTGACCGGCGACCCGGACCGGGCCATGGACGCGGTGCAGGAGAGCTACCTCTCCGCCCTGCAGAACCTGGACAAGCTGCAGAAGCCGGAGGCGTTTCTCCATTGGATGTTCCAGATCACGGCCAACTATTGCCGCAAATTCCACAACCGGGAAAAACGCTATGTCTCCCCGGAGCAGGATGAGGAGGAGAACAGCTATTTCGATTCCATTCCCGACCCTGACGAGAAGATCCTGCCCGAGGCGGCGGCGGACAGCGGGGAGACCCGACGCCTGGTCCTGGAGCTGGTGGACCGGCTGCCCCCGGAGCAGCGGGAGTGCGTGGTTTTGTACTACTTCTCTGAGTGCTCCGTGGAGGAGATCGCCCGGCTGCAGAGGTGTGCGGAGAACACGGTGAAGAGCCGGCTGAACTACGCCCGGAAAAAGCTGAAGGAGGGGGTCCTGGCCCTGGAGGCCCGGGATGGGATCCGGCTGCACTCCTTCGCGCCCATCGGCCTTCTGCTGGCCTGCGTGGGCGGAGAGCTTCCCGCCCCGGCTGCGTTCCTCCATACCTGGCAGAGCGTGGCGGCGGGCATGGGGACAGCCGGCGCCGCAGCGGCCGGTGCGGCGGCAGCCGCCTCGGCGGGAGAGGCCGCCGGTACAGGGGCGGCGGCCGCCTCCGGGGGGCACACAGCGGCCGGCGCCGCGGTGAAGGGGGTGGCCGGGGCGCTAAAGATGAAGATCGCCGCCGGCGTGGCCGCCGGGGCGGTGCTGGTGGGGGGCGCGGGGATCGCCCTGAGCCAGTCCCCCGCCGTCACCTTCGCCGACCCCGCCTTTGAGCAGAACATCCGCGTCCTGCTGGACATACCCTCGGGCACCATCCGGGAGGACGACCTGGAGGATATCCCATCGCTTTCTATATGCGGCGACGGAATGTCGATTTACTCCTATGAAGCGGGGGAGGGCACCGGGCCGGTGAGCAGTCTGGAGGACCTGTCGCTGTTTCCCGATCTGTGGCAGGTGATCTATCAGATCTCAGATGATGGCGCGCTGCTGGAGACCCTGCCGGTCAGCGACACTATCCTATCGATCAGGGTCAATGTGAGTGATGTGGAGGGGCCGGGGATATCGGACCTGTCCTTTTTGGATCAACTGCCCCAGCTGAAAAGGCTGAGCGCCCACATGGCTCCTGGGGCGGACCTGACTCCGGCGGAACAAAAGACGACCCTGATGAGTTTGGGACTCATCTTGGAGGGGAGTGACACGCTGGACGTCTCCCAGTTGACCAACCTCCGCCTCTTGGATTTTTGGGGTCCGCAGGATATTGAGATTGCCTTGGAGACCTCCTCTGATCTGCCGGAATTACAGTATCTGTATCTGCCGGGTGGCTCCCGGCTGGCCTCCTCCTTGGATATCCTGTACCATATGCCGGCCTTGGAGTTTTTGAATTTGAATGCCGCGGCGGACACCGATCTGACGCCGCTGGGCCAGCTGGAGCATCTGAGAGCGGCGATACTGGACTACAACGGCCGCCCGATCGATCTGACCCCGCTGACCCAGTGCCCCAATTTGGAGGTGTGTAGCGCCTATGATATCCCGGAGGGCAGTGTGGTGCCGCCGGAGCTCCCCATGGAGATCGGGAGCCATGAGCGGGCTTGGAACATCTCTGCTGAGATGCAGGAGGAGATCTTTCAAGAGATCCGCTCCAACAGTTGACTTGTCCGCCCCTAAGCCAACCGAACGAGCCGAGGCCCCGCGCAGTCCAGCGCTGCGCGGGGCCTCTTTGCCGCTCTGCCGGGCGGTGGTCTTCCCCCTCAAAAAAATTTTTTCAATTTTTTCAAAAACCTAAAACCTGACCGGGGGCTGGTGAATCTTACTGGTGTGAGCGGCGGAGCGCTCACCCCCGGCGGCGGGGCGGTGGACACACCCGAAACAGGGGGAGCGGGCTCCGGAGACCGGAGAGGACTCTCAAACAGGCTGACCTGCCCCACCCCCGCCGCCGGGCGGTCAAAAAACAGAGGATCATTTCCCGCAGAAAGGGGAGGGCGCATCAGCCGCCCGGAAAAGAAAGAGGGAGGAAGAAACCATGTTCGAACTGCTGTCCAACACGACCTTGGAGACCGCCAAGTCTGGTCTGGCGATCCTGGGGGTGATCTTGGCCATACCAGGCGCCATCCAGTGCTTTTTTGGCTACCGCGTCTTAAAGCTGTACATCACCGTCATCGGGTTTTTGGCGGGGCTACTGGGCTTTTCCATCATCGGCGCCCTCGCGATCGGGTCCCTGGGCCCCGGCCTGCTGGTGGGCCTGCTGGGGGGAGCGCTACTGGCCTTCATCGCCTTTAAGCTACACAAGCTGGCGGTGTGCCTGATCAACGGGGCCAACGCCTCTCTGGCCGTGACGGTCCTGGGGTTCGCCAGCGGTGTGGAATACGCGCTACGCTGTCTGGAGCCCGCCGCCATCCAGGAGCATACGGGCGCCGGCCTGATCGTGGGGCTGGCGATTGGCGTCATCGTGGCCGTGCTCACCGCCTTCCTCTACCGGCCGGTGGTGATCCTCTCCACCTCCCTCCAGGGCGGCGTGTTCCTGGGCTGCGGGCTGTGCATGATGCTCTTCGCCCTGGATATATTCCCTCTGGTCATCCTGGTGTGCACCCTGCTGGGCGCCATCTTCCAGTTCTATAACACCCGGGCGGAGGGTCGGGCCGCCAAGGAGGCCCGCCGGCAGGAGCGGCAGTCCTGGAAGCAGGCCCGGAAGGACCCCACCTACCGGGCCCAGATCAGACAGACCTGGAAGCTGGCCCTTGTGGGGATCGGGGCGGGGGCTCTGGCGCTGGTGGTGTGGAACATCTGGGGCAGATCCGCCATGCTTTTGCTCGTGCTTCTGCTCGCCCTGGTCAACTGCGTCCAGCTCCGGCGGAGGGACAAGCGGAGGCAGCCCCCCTACATGTCCCAGCCGGCCGCCGGGGAGGACAGCGCCGCCGGGGAGGCACCGGAGGACCGGTGAGGCGGAAAGCCGGTAGACAGATCAGGAGAATTCAGGTATATTTAAGACTGTGAAAAAGAGGCAGGCGCCCCTGCCTCTGAGGGAGGAAATGAGAATGAAAACAAAGAAAATGCTTCTGGCCCTGTCCCTGGCTTTGTCCGCCGCGCTGCTCCTGTCCGCCTGCGGCGGAAGCGGCGGAAACCTCGGCTCTTTCGTACAGGACGTGGCCGATGCCGTCGACGAGGAAGAAGATCAAATTCCGTGGTGGTACGTGATAGGCGAAGTAGTTGTCGATCCGGACGTCCCCTCCGGCTGGTGCGGCGACGACATCACCTGGCGCTGTGAGGACGGCGTCCTCACCCTGGAGGGCAGCGGCCCCATGACGGACTACCCGATTCCTCATTCTGAAATCGTCAATGCAGAGGACTATCCCGCGCCCTGGCAGAGAATTGCTGATGAGATCACCACGGTCCTTGTGTCCGAGGGGATTACCGCCGTTGGGAAACAGGCCTTTCAGGACCTCCCCTGCCTGACCGACGTATCGCTGCCCAGTACCCTGACAGAGATCGGCTTCAACGCCTTTAGCGACTGCGTAGGGCTGCAGGAGATCACCATCCCCGAAGGCGTGACCGAGATCAGTTACGAAGCGTTTGACGGCTGCGAACAGCTGCGGGAGGTCACCCTGCCTGACAGCGTAACAGTAATCGGCAGCTCTGCGTTTTACGGCTGTAAACAGCTGCAGGAGATCACCCTGCCCGACACCCTGACCGAGATCGACGGCCTTGCGTTTTACGGCTGCAATCAGCTGCGGCTCACCGTCCCGGCCGGCGTGACGTTCATGGGCTATCAGAGCTTCAGCGGGGAGCGCCTGACGTTCCTGGGGGACGCGCCCGCGCCGTCCAACGGCGAGTATGACAGCATCATCAATCCCGATGATTATCATGACCGCAAACTTACCATCGTCTACCGCGGCGAGGGCTTTGAACCCTATATCGAGGCCTATCGGGACTATCCCAGTATCCAGTGGGTCAAGGGCTGAGGGCCCGGATAAAACAAGAGAGACAACACAGAGAAAAAGGAGAGAGATACCATGAAAAAATTACTGCCGCTGCTGCTGGCGGCCATGCTGCTGCTGACCGCCTGCCAGGGGGGCGCACCCGCCGGCGGGGAGACCCCCGCCGAGAGCGGGCGGCCTCAGCAGGAGGAGACCGGCGCCGGATCCCAGGTCCAGGAGGACGGGGGCCAGGCCCAGACCGGGGAGACGAACGCCGGAGCCCAGAGCCCGCAGCCAGAGGAGACCGGCCCGGCGGAGGAGCCGGAGGAGACAGGATCCGGCCCCGTCTCCGGGGAGGGGACCGGCGGCCAGACCCAGCCGGCCGGCCAGGCCCTCAGCGCCCAGAGCTTGGCCGCCATAGAGAAGATCACCTACTATGGGGACCGGAGCCGGTGCGCCATGACCCGGGAGCAGCTTGTGGCCTACGCCCAGTTTGCCCTGAACTATGACGAGAACGACATATTCCACGAGGAAGGGAGACTGTCCTACGCCTTCCTGGCGGACTTCGACGGGAACGGGAATCCCTACTTGGTCTTCGTCCACCCGGCCCCCGGCGTTGGGGACTACGCCCCTGAGGTGTACGCCTATGTGGACGGCCGGGTTCAGATTGTTTGCTCCTGCGCAGATGGCAGCGCCAGCGGCGGGTATTTGGAAGAATTAAAAGACGGCCGCGTCTTGTATGTAGAGTGGGAGATGATAGAACCTACCGGGTACTACGAAAATAACGTGGCCTATCATTACAGCCAGATCTCCAATGGCGGTCTGGTCCCGGTGGACGAGCCGGGGGAGGAGGACTACGGCGGGACCGGGGTATCCCCCTCCCTGTATGAGCTGTGCAATCCCGGCTGGGATGGCAGCGAGATCTGCTCCTCCACCGACGAGGCCACCGCCGCCCTGCTGCTGGCCGCCAAGGGCGGCGCCGCCTCCGACCGGGAGCAGATGGCGGCGGCCATGGTGGACCTGCTGCTCTCCGCTGACCCCTACGGCGGCCTGGAGGGATTCACGCAGGCCAAGCTGGTGGATCTGGACCAGGACGGCGTGGAGGAGCTGTTCACCATGGATAGCTGGGGCCAGGCGATGCTCTATTCCTGGCAGGACGGGGCTCTCCAGGGCAAGAACGTGGGGATCAACGCCGGCGGGACCTTGCGGTGGTACCTGTGCCGGGACGCCGAGACCGGGGAGCTGGGGATCGAGTATGAGTCTATGGGCGGCGGGTACCCCGACTTTTCCAGCTGGACCTACTACTACCCCAGCCGCACGGAGGAGATCAGCACTTGGGACGAAATTGCCGGTGTGAACGGCACGGTCACCCAAACGCACTACGATATAGGCGATACAGAGGTCACCAAAGAGCAGTTTGACGCGGCGGCGGCCCGCCACCAGCGGCTGGAGACCCTCGACGGCGGGGCGGACGTCCAGGACGGGCGGCAGGCGACCGTGGACGCGCTGCTGGCGATCCTGGCCCAGTAAGCGGGGCGGACGGAGGCGTTTTGGCCTGGCCGCAGACCGGTCCCCCGATCCCGCGCCCAAGTCGGAGCAAGCGCTGCAGCGCTTGCTCCGACTTTTGTATCAGGGCGTCCCCTCGCCGGATGCTCGGGGCTTTGCACGGTATGTTGACTTAACGGCGGATCTTCCCCCCACAAAATGTAAAAAGCACCCAGCCGCAAAAACTTGCGGCCTGCATTTCTGGCGCATCAAGCATACAGGTTGAAATTTTCAAACAGACTGTGCTGTCGTTCAAAATAGAAAAATTCTTCGATTTGTACTGCATTTGCGGAACAGGTTGAGAAAATGGGGTCGGCGGTGTTCGCACAGGCCGTTTTTTGTTCTCTTTAGCAAAGCGGACATTTGTTTTTGAGAAAACACCCGGTTTAAGCCTTGCAAACAGCGTTTTGAAAAAAATAACAGAGAAGGAGGGGGCAAGGAAAGTATCCTTGCCCCCCTTTTTTCACTATCCTATCAGCGGTTTGTGTACGATCCTATTCTGGCAAAACAAGACCGGCTGTTTGGATATGACGCTTATCTAACATATATGTCCCCATACATGTTCCTTGAGATAGCCGCCAGTTGCTTTGCTGATCTGCGCTCTATTTCCACCATCTTGTACTTCATTTTTTCGATAAAAGAGGAATGGCGACAGAAAATTTTTCACGGATAAACAGATCGCCCATTAAAAAGAATTTTAGAGCAACTGTAATTTGAAGATAGTATTTACACATTATTTACACCTCTTTTAGGCGGCCACCCGGTACACAAAGCCGGGGAACCCCTTGACGCGCAGATCTCTTTGGTCTTGCCGCCCTGGACGGATGGGAACGGTATAGCGGGCGATGTCGTTCAGCAGTTTGTCAACATCTGCCTTGGGTGTTCGGATGAACTCCCGGCATAATGCCACCGCCATCTTGAAATTGACCTTGTAGGCGTAAACGCCCTCTTTCGGCTGACGGACAATGGCCTCGCGGCAAATGCGGCTGGCGAAATTAAACGCTGTCAGGTTGGCGTAGATCTCCTGTGCGGCAAACGCGTCCGATTTGCCATGAAGGTTCACCAGTCCCAGTGTATACTTCAAGTCGCGGAAGCAGGTCTCGACCGACCACCGCAGAGAATATAACTCTCGAATATCCGCAAGGGTAAAAGACGGCGGGAGAGAAGTCGCCACTGTTTCGAATTCACCATTATTTAATTGAAAACGGCAAATGCGGAAACGCATGGGATAAGGGGATGGAAAGTCCCAGCGGCCCCGCCGGGTTTTAGAACCTGCCTTACTTTTCTTGGGGACTTGGAGATGGATATAACCGTGTTTTTTGTCCTCGTTGGTCTGTGTGGTGGTGATGGTAAAGCTGATGGTACAATCAAGTTCCAGCATCGGCAATTTTGCCACTTCCCGCATACCTGAGCGGCTACTCTTGACGCGGATGAGAAAATCCACATTTGGCTTTTCGAGACAGTGGGCGATGAGGTTGTACCCCTCAAATGCGCGGTCTGCGATGATGATCGTCTTTTGCGAAAATGTGTTACGCTTCAGCATTTCCGCCAGCGCGCCGATTTCGTCTTTTTTTGGTTCTGGCTGAATAATTGCGTCAACGAATGTGCGGCTGAGAATATCATAGAGCGGCGTGAGGTGCAGTTGATTCACACCTTTTGGGATACCGGCATTCTGAACGAAAGACGGAGCCTTGGGATTGCGCGGGAGATTGACAGTCGTGCCATCCGCCGCTAAAAGACGGTAGCCACGGAAAAAATCGTCATCCAGGCAGTCGGCGTTGAAGTAGTCAAAGACCGCGCGGAACACTTCCGGGGCGACTTGGGCGCGGCGCTGGCTGACGGCGGACGCGGTGACATTGATCCCGGCGGCGTGTAAGATCTTGTCTAAAGAGCCGCCCTCTGCACCTATCAAGAGGCGTATCAGAGCCTCCTTCGTGAGCGGGCTTTTGCGGGAAAAGCTCTTGTCCTTGACGCATTTTTCCGCGGCCCTGCTGATCGCGCGTTTCAGCGAACTAACGATTAAATATGGTTTTTTCATGGAGTGTGGGCCCCCTGGTGAGTATTCACCGGGCGGAACGAACGAAAAACGCCAAACGCCAAACGCACCCCCATCACTGGGCGTGTACGCTTGGCGCTCTATATGCTCGCTACTCTATTTAACGGATATGAAAACTCAACGATTAAAACTTAACAAACTTAACAAAACTGCAAAGACGATTCAAAAAGCCCACAACAATTAACAAATCAAACCACTGCCTGCGAACACCGTCCACCACGGCGTTAAATAAATAACACCTGAATTTATGAATTCTGTCAAATGAGTTTGCATTTAATTTACAAATTGTTCACTCACTAAAAACACCCTGCCATAAAAATACCCCGCTGTTAAGGTATGCGTTCGCAAATCCATACCTTAACAACGGGATATTTTACAAGATGAAGGGCTTACCTTAATGACATTGGCCGCAGCGGTGAACATTTTATGAACTTCCGCCCCCGGGGCTTGACACATGACACGCTGTCAGGTATCCTGAATGACAGTCTGTCATATCCGTGTGAAAGGGAGGGTCTCCATGCCCACCGACACCTTTTTCCGGCTCCCGGAGGAAAAGCGGGAGCGGCTGCTCCGCGCCGCCCTGGAGGAGTTCTCCCGGGTCCCCTTTCCCCAGGCGTCCATCAACAAGATCATCCAGGGGGCGGGCGTCCCCCGGGGCAGCTTCTACATGTACTTCGCCGACAAGGAGGACCTGTTCTGCCACCTGCTCCGCTCCTACCGGACGCGGCTGTGCCGCCTGACCTGCGACGAGCTGGACCGCCGGGGCGGCGACCTGTTCGCCGCCCTTCTGGCCATCCACGACCGGCTGGCCCTGGCGGCCGCCCGGGCCGAGGACGGGTGCGGGGGAGAGCGGCTGCTGTCCGTCCTGCGCCTCAACGCCGCCCTGTCCCCCGACCTGCTGTTCCGGGCGCTGCGCCCGGGGGAGCTGCTGGAGGACCTGTCCCCCCATCTGGACCGGGGGCGGCTCTCCCTGCGGGGAGAGCGCGACCTGGAGGACATCCTGCACGTGCTCATCGGCGTCACCGTCTCCTCGCTGGCGGCGGGGGCCGCCGGCGAGGCCGGGCCGGAGCGGGCCCGGCATTTCCGCGACACCCTGGACCTTCTGAAGCGGGGCATGGCCGCCCCCAGCCCACACCATCTCACTGACCCGGAGGAACCTGTATGAATGCCACATCCCTGCGTGAAAAGCTCACCCCCAAGACCGCCAAGGGCCGCAAATGGCGCAACATCATCATCGTGGTGGTCGTCATCCTGCTGCTGCTGTTCTTCTTCGTCATCCGGCCCATCCAGTCCGCCGGGCAGCAGCTCACCAACGCCCTGTACACCACCGCCGCGGTGGAGCGGCAGGACCTCACCGTTACGGTGAACGGCACCGCCACCGTGGAGCCCGCCGACGCCTACCGGGTCACCTCCCTGGTCCGGGGGGAGATCCTGGACGCCCCCTTTGAGGAGGGGGACACGGTGGCCGAGGGGGACCTGCTGTTCTCCTTCGACTCCAGCGACGTGCAGACCTCCATCCAGCGGGCCCAGCTCAGCGTGGACCGGGCCCAGCTCACCTATGACGACGCCCTGGACACCGTGGAGATCACCGCCAACGGGGACGGGGTGGTCCAGACCCTCTACGTGGACGAAGGGGACACCGTCACCGCCGGCTCCCCGGTGGCCGACATCGTGGACCGGGACACCGTCACCCTGAAGGTGCCCTTCCACTCCCAGGCCGCCCAGCAGTTCACGGTGGGCCAGGCCGCCACCCTGACGGTGGACGGCTATGCCGACCGGCTCAGCGGCACCGTCACCGAGATCTCCGGGGCGGACACGGTGGCCGCCGGGGGCGCTCTGGTACGCATGGTGACCCTGGAAGCCCGCAACCCCGGGGCCATCACCTCGTCCAACACCGGCTCGGCCACCGTGGGCGACTACGCCTGCACCCAGCCGGGGACCTACGCCTACCGCACCGAGACCACCGTCACCGCCGGCAACACCGGCGACGTGGTCTCCCTCTCCGTCCGGGAGGGCGACCGGGTGGGCGACGGGCAGCTGCTGTGCACCCTGGAGTCGGCCACCAGCCTGGAGTCGGCCCGGCTGTCCCTGGAGGACGCCAAGCTCTCCCTCCAGTCGGCCATCGACTCGCTGGACGACTACACCATCACCTCCCCCATCTCGGGCACCGTCATCGAGAAGAACTACAAGGCGGGGGACACCCTGGACAGCACCAGCACCGGGGAGTACCTGGCGGTGATCTACGACATGTCCTATCTGCAGTTCGACATGCAGGTGGACGAGATGTACATCGGCCGCATCCAGGTGGGCCAGAGCGTCACCATCACCGCCGACGCCCTGACGGGCCAGACCTTCACCGGCACGGTGAGCAAGGTGAACATCAACGGCACCACCTCGGGGGGCGTCACCAGCTACCCCGTCACCGTGGTCATCGACCAGCCGGGGGACCTGCTGCCCGGCATGAACATCACCGCCGACATCCTGGTGGACCAGGTGGACGGCGCCCTGGTGGTCCCCGTGGGGGCGGTGAACCGGGGCAACTACATCCTGGTGCCTGGCGAGGGGGCCATCGGCAAGGACGGCTCCATCGACCCCTCCAAGCTGGAGCAGGTGCCCGTCACCCTCGGCGAGAACGACGACAGCTACATCGAGATCACCGGCGGCGAGCTGCAGGAGGGGGACACCATCGTCATCGAGCAGACCTACTCCTCCATCTGGGACATGATGGGGCTGACCGTCTCGGGGGGCTGAGGCATGGACCATCTCATCGAGCTCACCGACATCTATAAGATCTACCACATGGGGGACACCGACGTCCACGCCCTGGACGGGGTGACCATCCACATCGACAAGGGGGAGTTCGTGGCCATCGTGGGCCAGTCGGGCTCGGGCAAGTCCACCTGCATGAACATCATCGGCTGTCTGGACGTGCCCACCAGCGGCACCTACCTCCTGGGCGGGGTGGACGTGTCCACCATGGAGGACGACCAGCAGGCGGAGATCCGCAACAAAATGCTGGGCTTCATCTTCCAGCAGTACAACCTCATCCCCAAGCTCAGTGTGCTGGAGAACGTGGAGCTCCCCCTGCTGTACAGCGGGGCGGACTCCGCCACCCGGCGGCAGGCCGCCATGAAGGCCCTGGAGCGGGTGGGCCTGGCGGACAAGTGCAAGAACCTGCCCAACCAGCTCTCCGGCGGGCAGCAGCAGCGGGTGTCCATCGCCCGGGCCCTGGCGGGCAGCCCGTCGGTGATCCTGGCCGACGAGCCCACCGGCGCCCTGGACTCCCGCACCGGGCGGGAGGTGCTCTCCTTCCTCCAGGAGCTGAACCGGGAGGGGGACACCATCGTCCTCATCACCCACGACAACTCCATCGCCGTCAAGGCCCAGCGGATCATCCGCCTGTCCGACGGCAAGGTGATCTACGACGGCCCCGCGGACGACCCCCGGGCGGTGGTCCAGCCCCACGAGCCGGGAGAGGAGGCCCCCGCATGAGCTTCAGCCAATCCTTCCGCCTGGCCCTGAAATCCCTGGTGACCAGCAAGATGCGCTCCCTGCTCACCATGCTGGGCATCATCATCGGGGTGGCCGCCGTCATCATCATCATCTCCCTGGGCGACGGCATGAACAACATGATCAACAGCGAATTTGAGAAGATGGGGGCCAACCTGCTCCAGGTGGAGGTCATGTCCCCCAACGCCTCCCGCACCGTCACCGACGACGAGATGTACCGGCTGGCCGCCGAGAACCCCGGCACCATCGGGGCGGTGAGCCCCAGCGTCTCGGTGTACGCCTCGGTGAAGGCGGGGGGCGACACCGTCAGCGCCTCGGTGTCCGGGGTGGGGGAGGAGTTCCCCGCCATCCAGTCGGTGGAGCTCACCTCGGGCCGCTTTCTCCACTACACGGACGTGGAGCGGATGCAGAACGTGTGCGTCATCGGGGCGTGGATCGACCAGGAGCTCTTCAACGGCGCCGGCCTGGGGCAGACGCTGCGCATCAACGGCTATGAGTACACCGTCATCGGCGTCGTGGAGGCCTCCGACCCCGACGCCGTCCCCACCAGCTACAGCGACAACCAGGTCTACATCCCCTACACTAACGCCACCCGGCTCAACCACGACGCCGTCATCACCTCCTACCTCTTCTCGGCCACCTCGGACCAGACCAACAACGCCGCCAAGGCGGCCATCGAGGCCCGGCTGGACCAGCTGCTGGGCAGCGACGACTACTACATGGTCATCTCCATGAGCGAGATGATGTCCATCATGGGGGACATCCAGGGCACCGTCATGACGGTGCTGGTGGCCATCGCGGGCATCTCCCTGCTGGTGGGCGGCATCGGCATCATGAACATCATGCTGGTCTCGGTGACCGAGCGCACCCGGGAGATCGGCATACGCAAATCCCTCGGCGCCAAGCGCCGGGACATCCGCTCCCAGTTCATCATCGAGGCGGGCACCACCTCCGCCGTGGGGGGCGTCATCGGCATCGTGCTGGGGGTGGCCCTGGCCCGGGCGGTGGGCCCGGTGGTGGGCATCGAGGCGGCCGCCTCCCTCACCGCCATCGCCGTGTCCTTCGGCGTGTCGGTGGCGGTGGGGGTCATCTTCGGCTACCTCCCCGCCAACAAGGCCTCCAGGCTCAACCCCATCGACGCCCTGCGCTATGAATGACCTCTCCGCCCCCGGGCGGCTCACGAACCCATCTGCAAAGGAGCATGTTCAAATGAAGAAACGACTGCTTTCCGGCCTGCTGGCCGCGGTGATGGCCCTCTCCCTCCTGCCCGCCGGGGCGGCGGCCATGGACCTCACCGACGAGAAGGCCACCGTGCTGGCCGCCCTGGACATCATGGCCGGGGACGAGAACGGCGACCTGGACCTGGGCCGGAGCGTGACCCGGGCGGAGTTCGCCACCATGGCGGTGCGGGCCCACACCTCCGGGCGGTACGCCTCGGCCGCCGCCGGGGTGTCCCCCTACTACGACGTCCCCCTGAGCCACTGGGCCTCGGGCTATGTGGCCACCGCCACCCAGCTGGGGCTGGTGGCCGGCTATCTGGACGGGCTGTTCCGCCCCGACCAGACCATCACCCTGGAGGAGGGGGTCACCATCGTCCTGCAGCTGCTGGGCTACACCACCGAGGACTTCCCCGGCGGCTGGCCCGCCAGCCAGATGACCGCCTACCGCTCCCTGGGTCTGGACGCGGGGATGACCGCCGTCCAGGGCCAGCCCCTCACCCGGAAGGACACCCAGCAGCTGTTCTACAACCTGCTGACCACCCGGGACAAGAGCGGCAGCTACTACCTCAACGTCCTGGAGCCCGCCCTCCAGGCGGTGGACGCCGGCGGGCACATCAACGCCCTGGCCCTCATCAACGACGCCATGGAGGGCCCCGTGGTGGCCACCGCCCAGTGGCAGAGCCAGCTGCCCTTCTCCCTCAACGCCAACAGCACCCTCTACCGCAACGGGGCCCAGGTCAGCGCCGGGGCCATCCAGCCCCAGGACGTGCTGTACTACTCCGCCTCCCTCCGGGCGGTGTGGGCCTATTCGGACAAGGTCACCGGCACCTACACCGCCGCCACCCCCTCCCTGTCCTCCCCCTCCTCGGTGACGGTGGCGGGGCGGACCTACACCGTGGGCAGCACCGCCGCCCAGCTGGCTCTGTCCGACGTGGGGGGCGCCCGGCTGGGGGACACCGTCACCCTGCTGCTGGGCCGTGACGGCGCGGTGGCCGCCGTGGCCGGCGGGGAGAGCGCCGCCTCCGGCGGCAGCGTGGTGGGTCTGGTCACCTCCACCGGCACCGGCTCCTACACCGACGCCAACGGCGACCGCTACACCTCCCCCACCGTCACCCTCACCGCCACCGACGGGGGCAGCTACACCTACCCGGTGTCCTCCGCCGCCTCCTTCGACGCCGGCGACCTGGTCATCGCCTCCACCCGCGACAGCGGCCAGACCACCGTGACCAGGGGCCGGGCCTCCTCCCTCTCCGGCCGGGTGGACGCCGGCGGAGCCAAGCTGGGGGGCACCCCCTTCGCCGACGACGTGCAGATCCTGGACACCTATGAGTCCTCCTGCCTGCGGGTCTATCCCGGCCGGCTGGCCGGGGCCAGCCTCTCCTCCGGGGACGTGCGCTACTACTCCACCAACGCCGCCGGGGAGATCGACCGCCTGGTGCTGGACGACTACACCGGCGACCTGCACCAGTACGCCATCCTCACCGACATCCAGGACCTGTCCTATGAGATGACCATCAACGTCATCTACACCTATCAGGTCGGGGACCAGACGGTGACCTATCCCTCCTCGGGGGTGCGCTACCCCGTCAACTCCACCGGCCCGGTGCAGATCAAGGGCAGCGTGGACGGCATCTTCCCCCTGAAGTCGGTGAAGCTCACCTCGGCCGCCGGGGACACCGCCTGGGCCAACAACCAGGCCTGGACCCTGGCCGACGACGTGGCCGTCTACTTCTACGAGAACGGCGACTACTACGCCGCCGACCTGTCCTACGTCACCGGCGGGGACTGGTCTCTCACCGGCTACTACGACGACACCGCCGCCAACGGCGGACGCATCCGGATCATCATCGCCCGGTGAACCAAACAGAAGCGCGGGGCCCCTGTCCAAATGGACAGGGGCCCCGCGCTTTTTCCGGATGCTCAGCGCAGGAACCCGCTGATGATCTGCTCCTCGGCCTCCTGCTCGGTGAGGCCCAGGGTCATGAGCTTGACCAGCTGCTCCCCGGCGATCTTGCCGATGGCCGCCTCGTGGATGAGGCTGGCGTCCAGGTCGTTGGCGGTGAGCTCGGGCACCGCGGTGACTTTGGCCTGGTCCATGATGATGGAGTCGCACTCGGTGTGCCCGGTGCAGGGGGCGTTGCCGATGACCCGGCTGGTGTAGTGCTGGGTGCTGCGGCCCTTGGCCACCGTGCGGGAGACCACGTCGGCGCTGGCCCCCTCCCCGTCCAGGGTGACGGTGAAGTCGGTGTCGGCCCGCTGGTCCCCCTCGGTGAGCAGGGCCTCCCGGATGATGAGCTTGGCGCCGGCGGCCAGCCTGGCGGTGGTCTTGCGCAGGGTGTCGTCCACCCCGCCGATCTGGGTGGTCTCCATCTGCATCTCGGCCCCCTCGGCCAGCTCCACCACCGACTCGGGGTTCATGACCCGCTTGCCGGCGCCGTCCCCGTCGCCGTAGTGCTTCTCGATGTAGCGCACCTTGCTGTTTTTGCCCACGAAGAAGCTGTGGATGCCGTCGTGCTGGCTGTCCCCGGCGCCGCAGTTATGGATGCCGCAGCCGGCGATGATGACCACGTCGCAGTCCTCCCCGACGAAGAAGTCGTTGTACACGCACTCCTTCAGGCCGCTCTGGCTGATGACCACGGGGATGTGGACGCTCTCCTTCTTGGTGCCCGGCCTGATGATGATGTCGATGCCGGGCTTGTCCGTCTTGGTGACGATGTCGATGTTGGCGGTGGTGTTCCGGGCGGCCGACTGCCCGTCGGCCCGGATGTTGTACGCCCCCACCGGAAGGCTGTCCAGGTCAGCCACCGCCTTGAGCATATCTTTCTGGATCTGATCGATCATAAGGGCTTGCGCCTCCTTCTCATTCCATCTTGTCGGTGAGCACCTTACATGTGCTGGAGAGCAGCGCGGGCAGGATCTCGTCCCGGGTGCCCATCCGTTCCACCTGCCCGTCGGCGATCATGATGATCCGGTCGGCGATGTTCAGGATGCGCTCCTGGTGGCTGATGATGAGGATGCTGCCCTTTGTCTGCTCGTACATCTTCTCAAAGACCCGGATCAGGTTCTGGAAGGACCACAGGTCGATGCCCGCCTCGGGCTCGTCGAAGATGGACAGCTTGGTCCCCCGGGCCAGCACCATGGCGATCTCGATGCGCTTCATCTCGCCGCCGGACAGGCTGTCGTTGAGCTCCCGGTCCACATAGTCCCGGGCGCACAGGCCCACCTCGCTGAGCATGTCGCAGGCGGCGGTGACCCCGGTGGTCTTCCCCGCGGCCAGACCCAGCAGGTCCCGCACCCGCAGTCCCTTGAAGCGCACCGGCTGCTGAAAGGCGTAGCTGATGCCCCGGCGGGCCCGCTCGGTGATGTTCAGATGGGTGATGTCCTCGCCGTCCAGCCAGATGCGCCCCTCGGTGGGGGTGAGGATGCCGGCGATGATCTTGGCCAGGGTGGACTTGCCGCCGCCGTTGGGCCCGGTGATGGCCACGAAGCGGTCGTTGAGCTCCAGATTGATGTCGTGGAGGATCTCCTTGTTGCCCTCCACCTCGTATCCGATGTGTTCTAACTTCAGCATGGCGTTTCCTCCCATGAGTTGGTTCGCACTGGTATCATACTCCTTTTTTCCCCGTTGGGCAAGAGAAATCCCCCGCTCTTCCCGGCGAAAATTTCATATTATTTTTGTAGGAATTTCACAGACAGGTCGCTCCGCCCGCCGGTCCTCTCTTTTTGGCCCTGCTTATACTGTAAGCTGGGCGGGTCTCGCCCCGCCACACTGCCATACAGAGAAAGAGGTAATCATCATGTCCAGAAAGAGCGTGGAGCGGAACATCTCCTACGACACCCAGCGGAACCTGTACTACGTGAGCATGGAGTTCGGCACCGACGACACCGGCCGCCGGGTGAAGCAGTACAAGACCTTTCCCACCCTGGCCCAGGCCCGGAAGGGGCTGCGGGCCCACCTGGCGGAGCGGGAGGCCAACCGGTGGGTGGCCCCCCGGGTGACCACCCTGGAGGAGTGGCTGGACTGCTGGATGGAGCAGGTCATCGCCCCCAACCGGGCCCGGACCACGGTGTACGGCTATCAGAAGATCATCGACAACCACATCATCCCCGAGCTGGGGAAGATCAAGCTCCAGAAGCTCTCCGCCCTGGACATCCAGCGCTATTATGCCAAGATGCTCCACGAGACGGGCCTGGGGACCAACACGGTGCGCCGGCACCACGACCTGCTCTCCAGCGCCCTGCGCATGGCGGTGAAGCAGGACCTGCTGGTCCGCTGCCCCACCGACCGGGTGGAGCCCCCCCGGGTGGTCCCCCGGGAGGCCCGGTTCTACGACTCGGACACCCTCAAGGAGCTCTACCAGCGGGTGGAGGGCCACTGGCTGGAGCTCATCGTCCACCTGGCCGGAGGGCTGGGCCTGCGGCGGGAGGAGATCTGCGGCCTGCGGTGGGAGAGCGTCAACTTCCACGCCCAGACCGTCCGCATCAAGGAGGCCCGCACCGCCGCCGGCGCCGAGATCATCAACAAGGAGACCAAGAACTTCTCCTCCCTGCGCACCCTCCACATGCCCGAGGACATCCGGCAGCTCCTGTGGCGGGAGCGGCTGCGGCAGCAGATGGCCCGCACCGTCCAGGGGGAGCGGTACCACGTCAGCGACTATGTGGCGGTGGACCGGCTGGGGCGGCCCTTCTCCCCCAACGCGGTGTCCCTGGCCTTCACCCGGTTCATCCGGCGCAGCCAGCTGCCCTACATCACCCTCCACGGCCTGCGCCACACCTTTGCCACCGTGGCCAGCGCCCAGGGCGCCCCGCTCTTCGAGATCGGCAAGGCCCTGGGCCACAGCACCCCCTCCACCACCGGGCGCATCTACACCCACCTGGTGGACAGCACCCACGCCGCCACCCTGGACCGGGTCTCCGACGCCCTGCGGTGAGTCCGGATCCCCGTCCGCGGACTTGGAAATTATTTCTCATTTTGTCGGTTCTCTATATTGACGCTGTCCATGTTCTGTTGTATAATTTACACAATAATTTCCCGTGTCAATTTAGCGCCTTCGTGTTAAACGACGGCAAAAAATGCGTAAAACCGACAAAAAATCCACAGGTAGGAGTGCGTTATGGACCACAAGACGACAAAAAAGCCGGCAAAGCCCGCCAGAGCGGCCAAGCCGGCCAGGGCCGTGAAAGCGGCGAAAACGGCGAAGGCGGCCAAGCCCGCCCCCGCGCCGGCGGACTGGCTGGCCGACTATCTGGCCGGGCGGTCCCGGGACTGCTGGGAGGAGCTGGGCGCCCACCCCTGCGTCCGGGACGGACAGGAGGGCTGGCGCTTCCGGGTGTGGGCCCCCCGGGCCCGGGAGGTGTCCGTCATCGGAGATTTCAACGGCTGGGACCGGGGGCGGCACCCCATGACCCCGCTGAGGGGCGGGGTGTGGGAGACCTTCATCCCCGGCCTGGCCCGGTACGATACATACAAGTTCGCCATCCTCTCCCCCGACGGGGAGGAGCTGGCCAAGGCCGACCCCTATGCCTTCCACGCCGAGACCCGGCCGGGCACCGCCTCCAAGCTCTACGACATCGGCGGCTACCCCTGGGGGGACAAGAAGTGGATGGCCTGGCGGGGGAGGCATCTGGTGTACCACAGCCCCATGAACATCTACGAGGTCCACCTGGGCTCCTGGCGGCGCACCGGAGAGGGGGAGTTCCTCTCCTACCGGGACATGGCCGCCTGGCTGGTGCCCTACGTGAAGGAGATGGGCTTCACCCACGTGGAGCTCATGCCGGTGACCGAGCACCCGCTGGACGCCTCCTGGGGCTATCAGTGCACCGGCTACTTCGCCCCCACCAGCCGCTTCGGCACCCCCCATGACTTCATGTATCTGGTGGACCAGCTCCACCAGGCCGGGGTGGGGGTCATCCTGGACTGGGTGCCCGCCCACTTCCCCCGGGACGCCTTCGGCCTGTACCAGTTCGACGGCACCCCCACCTATGAATACGCCGACCCCCGGAAGGGCACCCATCAGGAGTGGGGCACCCAGGTGTTCGACTATGGCCGGCCGGAGGTGCGCTCCTTCCTCACCGCCTCCGCCCTGTTCTGGCTGGAGCGCTACCACATCGACGGCCTGCGGGTGGACGCGGTGGCCTCCATGCTCTACCTGGACTACGGCCGGCAGGGGGGCGAGTGGGTCCCCAACGAGGGGGGCGGCAACGAGAACTGGGAGGCGGTGTCCTTCCTGCGGCACCTGAACCGCACCGTCTTCTCCCGCCACCCCGACGTGCTGATGGTGGCTGAGGAGTCCACCGCCTGGCCCCACGTCACCGGCGTGCTGGACAGCGGGAAGGACGCCCTGGGCTTCAACCTGAAGTGGAACATGGGCTGGATGAACGACGTGCTCCACTACACCCGGCTGGACCCCTACTTCCGGCAGTTCAACCACCGGGACGTCACCTTCTCGCTGATGTACGCCTTCTCGGAGAACTTCGTGCTCCCCATCTCCCACGACGAGGTTGTGCACATGAAGGGCTCCCTGCTCAACAAGATGCCCGGGGACGACCCCCAGAAGTACGCCGGCGTCCGGGCCTTCTACACCTACATGCTCACCCACCCGGGCAAGAAGCTGCTGATCATGGGCAGCGAGTTCGGCCAGTGGAACGAGTGGCACTATGAGCAGTCGCTGGACTGGCACCTGCTGGACATGGACAACGAGGACGGGGAGCGCCACCGGCGGCTCCAGGCCTTCTTCAAGGCGGCCAACGCCTTCTACCTGGCCCACAGCCAGCTCTGGGAGCTGGACTTCAGCTGGGAGGGCTTCCAGTGGATCCACCCCGACGACAACAGCGGCAACGTGCTGCTCTACCTGCGCAAGGACCGGAAGGGGGAGCCCCTGCTCATCGCGGTGAACTTCTCCCCCGTCCACCGGAAGGGCTACCGGGTGGGAGTGCCCATCCCGGGGACCTATCAGCTGCTGTTCAACTCGGACGACGCCGCCTTCGGCGGCACCGGCGCTGGGGACACGGAGCCCCTGGTCTCTCTCCCGGCCCCCTGCCACGGCTGCGCCGAGTCCATCCAGATCGACCTGCCCCCCCTGTCGGGGGTGATCTACCGCTGCGCGCGGAAGAAGAGCGCCGCCCAGCTGGCCGCCCAGGCCCGCCGGGCCCCCAAGGTCAAGCCCGCCCTCCCCGGGACCTCCGGGCCGGAGAAGAAGGGGGACTGACCCCCGGGATCCCCGATTTTCCCATCCCAAACAGGAGATGATGAGATGAAAAAAGAGTGTATCGCCATGCTGCTGGCCGGCGGCCAGGGAAGCCGTCTCTATGCCCTGACCTCCCACATCGCCAAGCCCGCCGTCCCCTTCGGAGGCAAGTACCGCATCATCGATTTCCCCCTGTCCAACTGCGTCAACTCGGGCATCGACACGGTGGGGGTGCTCACCCAGTACCGGCCCATGGAGCTCAACAGCTATGTGGGCAACGGCCAGCCCTGGGACCTGGACCGGCTGGACGGCGGGGTCCACATCCTGCCCCCCTATGTTTCCTCCGGGGAGAAGGGCACCTGGTACAAGGGCACCGCCAACGCCATCTACCAGAACATGGGCTTCATCGAGCTGTATGACCCCGACTATGTCCTCATCCTGTCGGGGGACCATATCTACAAGATGAACTACGCCGACATGCTGGCCCACCACAAGAAGGAGGAGGCGGCCTGCACCATCTCGGTGCTGGAGGTCACCATGGAGGAGGCCACCCGCTTCGGCATCATGAACGTGGATGAGAACGACACCATCTACGAGTTTGAGGAGAAGCCCGCCCACCCCAAGAGCAACCTGGCCTCCATGGGCATCTACATCTTCACCTGGTCCAAGCTTCGGGAGTACCTCATGGCCGACGAGGCCGACGAGGGCTCCTCCAACGACTTCGGCAAGAACATCATCCCCGCCATGCTGGCGGCGGGGGAGAAGATGACGGCCTACCGCTTCCACGGCTACTGGAAGGACGTGGGCACCATCGACTCCCTGTGGGACGCCAACATGGACCTGCTGGCCCCCAACGGCAGCGTCAACCTCCACGACACCGACTGGCCCATCTACGCCCGGCCCGCCGGGGTGCCCCCCCAGTTCATGGGGGAGTCCGCCCGGGTGACCCACTCCCTGGTCACCGGGGGGAGCAGCATCAGCGGCACGGTGGAGAACTCGGTGCTCTTCCACTCGGTGACGGTGGAGGAGGGGGCCACCGTCCGCTACTCCATCCTCATGCCCGGCGCGGTGGTAAAGGCGGGGGCCACGGTGGAGTACGCCATCCTGGCCGAGCACGCCGCGGTGGAGGAGGGCGCCCGGGTGGGCGCTCCGCCGGGCGGCGACAACTGGGGCATCGCGGTGGTGGCCGCCGGCGTGACGGTGGGCCCCGGCCGCACCGTCCCCCCCAAGGCCATGCTTACCGAAGATCTGAAGAAGGAGGAGAAGTGACATGAACGACCTCCACGGCATCCTCTTCGCCTACCGCTCCAACCCCCACCTCCGGGAGCTGACCCAGCCCCGGAACACCTGCTCCGTCCCCTTCGGCGGGCGGTACCGGCTCATCGACTTCATGCTGTCCAACATGGTCAACGCCGGCATCACCGACATCGGCCTCATCGTCCACGAGAGCTACCAGTCCCTGCTGGACCACGTGGGCTCGGGCAAGGACTGGGACCTGAGCCGGAAGCACGGCGGGCTGCGCATCCTGCCCCCCTTCAGCTTCGCCGAGCAGAACGGGGAGTATCGGGGGGCCCTGGAGGCGCTGTCCAGCGTCTCCTCCTACCTCCAGAACATCCGGCAGGAATATGTCATCCTGGCCGGGGGCGACGTGATCGTCAACCTGCCCGTGTCCGACGTGTTCCAGCACCACCTGGACAGCGGGGCGGACATCACCGCCGTGTGCACCAGCCGCTCCACCGGCAGCGACCCCCGGGAGACCATCTACTGCACCGTGGGGGCCAACGGCCTGATCACCGACGCCGCCGTCCACCCCAACCAACCCGAGGGCTGCGAGTGCCTGCAGATCTACATCATGTCCAAATCCCTGCTCATGAGCCTGGTGGAGCACTGCGCCTCCCACGGGGTGACCTCCTTCAGCCGCGGGGTGCTCCAGGGCATGGCCCACACCCTGCGCATCTCCCCCTACCTCTTCCAGGGCTACGCCGCCCGGACCCACTCGGTGCGGCAGTACTTCGAGAAGAGCATGGACCTGCTGGACCCGGCGGTGCGGGCCGACCTGTTCGACCCCCGTCTCCCCATCCGCACCAAGGACCAGTCCAACCCCTCCACCTACTACGGCCCCGACGCCGCGGCGGTGGACTCCCTGGTGGCCGACGGCTGCATCATCGAGGGCGAGGTGGACCACTCCATCCTCTTCCGGGGCGTCCGGGTGGCCAAGGGGGCCAAGGTATCCCACTGCGTGCTGATGCAGGGCTCCTACGTGGGGGAGAACTCCACCCTCTCCTACGTCATCGGGGACAAGAACGTCCGGGTGCGCTCCAACCGCACCCTCATGGGCCACTCCACCTACCCCCTGGCCATCCCCAAGAACACCGAGATCTGAGGCCGGCCCGTCCCTTCCACCCTCTTCCGTTCTGTGAAAGGAGTCCGCTATGAACATCCTCTTTGCCGCCTCCGAGTGCGCGCCCTTCGTCAAGACGGGCGGGCTGGCCGACGTGGCCGGCTCCCTCCCCCCGGTGCTGGCCGCCGCGGGGCACGACGTGCGGGTGGTCCTCCCCCTGTACGAGCGCATCGGCGAGGACTGGCGCAGCCAGATGACCTATCTCACCAACATCCGGGTGCCCCTGGCCTGGCGCAGCCAGTACTGCGGCCTGTTCCAGCTGGAGCGGGACGGGGTCACCTACTACTTCATCGACAACGAGTACTACTTCCGCCGCTGGGACCTGTACGGCCACTTTGACGACGGGGAGCGCTTCGCCTTCTTCTCCAAGGCGGTGCTCCACGTCCCCGCCATGGTGGACTGGCCGGTGGACATCCTCCACTGCAACGACTGGCAGACCGCCCTGGTCCCCGTCTACCTGCTGGAGGAGAAGTACCGCGTGTCCCAGCTGGCCCGGGCCAGGTCGGTGTTCACCATCCACAACATCGAGTACCAGGGCCGGTACAACAAGGCCATCCTCGGGGATGTGTGCGACCTGAACGAGAGCTATTTCAACGAGCACATGCTGGCCTACCACGACGACGTGAACCTGATGCAGGGGGCCATCTTCGCCGCCGACGCGGTGACCACCGTCTCCCCCACCTACGCCGGGGAGCTCCAGGACCCCTACTACGCCCACGGGCTGGACGGGGTGATCCGGGCCAACAGCTACAAGCTCACCGGCATCCTCAACGGCATCGACACCGCCCACTACGACCCGAGGGGCAACCGCGCCATCGCCAAGCCCTTCTCCCCCTCCCGCATGGCGGGCAAGGCGGAGTGCAAGGCCGCCCTGCAGCAGATCACCGGCCTGTCCCCCGCGCCGGACACCCCCATCCTCGCCTGCGTCTCCCGGCTGGTCTACCACAAGGGGTTCGACCTGATCCTGGAGGTGCTGGACCAGATCATGGCCATGGACGTGCAGATGGTGGTGCTGGGCACCGGGGAGGAGCGGTATGAGGAGACCTTCCGCCGGGCCCAGGGACAGTACCCCGGCCGCTTCTCCGCCCAGATCATGTACTCCGCCCCCCTGTCCGCCGCCATCTACGCCGGGGCCGACCTGTTCCTCATGCCCTCCATCTCGGAGCCCTGCGGCCTGAGCCAGATGATCGCCATGCGCTTCGGCACCGTCCCCGTGGTCCGGGAGACCGGCGGGCTGAAGGACACGGTGTGGCCCTACAACAAGTACACCGGCGAGGGCCGGGGCTTCACCTTCACCTTCCCCAACGCCGGGGACATGCTGTGGGTGCTGCGGGAGGCGGTGGACCTCTACCACAGCGACAAGAAGGCCTGGAAGGGCCTGCAGAAGGCGGACATGACCGCCGACTTCAGCTGGACCGCCTCCGCCGGGCAGTATCTGGAGCTGTATACCCGGCTGTGCGAGTGACATCGTGGCTCTGTGCGGCGCCCTGCCGGGAGATACGGTGAAACCGCTTGCGTGTATGCGTATCTTCACTCTGACGGTCCTCTCGGACGTCGCGGAGTGACCCGGCACCTGCCTTTATAACCTGTTTCAGCTGGGAAAAGCGGCCCGGAGCAGTTCTCAACGAACTGCTCCGGGCCGCTTTTCAAAACGTTCCCGTCCGGATTTACCTGTGGGGCACCTTCCAGATGTCGTCGGCGTAGTCCCGGATGGAGCGGTCGGAGGCGAAGCCGCCCGAGCGGGCGATGTTCAGCAGGGAGCAGCGGTTCCAGGCCTTCCGGTCCAGATAGAGCTCTCCCGCCCGGCGGTGGGCGTCCCGGTAGCTCTCAAAATCGGCCAGCAACATATACTCGTCGGCGGGGCAGCCCTGCCCGAAGAGCAGCCGGTTCACCAGGCCGTTGTAGCTCACCCCGTCGTCGAAGCCGGCGGACATCTTGTCCAGCACCGCCTTCAGCAGGGGGTCCCGGAGATAGTACTCATAGGGGGCGTAGCCCCGCAGCTTCACCTCGGCCACCTCGTCGGCCTTGAGGCCGAAGAGGAACATATTTTCGTCCCCCAGCTTCTGGTGCATCTCCACGTTGGCCCCGTCCAGGGTGCCCACGGTGAGGGCGCCGTTCATCATGAACTTCATGTTGCCGGTGCCGCTGGCCTCCTTGCCTGCGGTGGAGATCTGCTCGCTGATCTCGCTGGCGGGCATGAGCTTCTCGGCCAGGGAGACCCGGTAGTTCTCCAGGAACACCACCTGCAGCCGGCCCCAGCAGGCGGGGTCGGCGTTCACCGTGGCGGCCAGGGAGTTGATCAGGTGGATGATCTCCTTGGCCACGAAGTAGCCCGGGGCGGCCTTGGCCCCGAAGAGGAACACCCGGGGGGTGAAGGTGAAGCCGGGGTCCTCCTTCAGCTGCAGGTACAGGGCGGTGATGTGCATGGCGTTGAGCAGCTGCCGCTTGTACTCGTGCAGCCGCTTCACCTGCACATCAAAGATGGCGTCGGCGTCCAGCCGCACCCCGGTGGTCCGGGCCACATAGTCGGAGAAGCGGGCCTTGTTGTCCCGCTTGATGCGCTCCAGCCGCTCCAGCACGGCGGCGTCGTCCCGGTACTTCTCCAGGCCGGAGAGCTGCTCCGGGTGGAGGAGATAGCCGTCCCCCCCGGTGCACTCCCGGATCAGGGCGTCCAGCTCCGGGTTCACCTCGCTGAGCCAGCGGCGGTGGTCCACCCCGTTGGTGACGTTGTGGAACTGCCCCGGCCGGCGGAGATAGGCGTCGTGGAAGACCTCCTTCTTCAGGATGTCGGTGTGCAGGGCGGACACCCCGTTCACCGCGAAGCAGGCGCAGATGCACAGGTTGGCCATGCGCACCTCGCCCCCCCAGACGATGGCCAGCTTCTCCACCCGGCCCATGTCGCCGTGGAAGTCCTCCACCAGCCTGGCCTGATAGCGGTTGCTGATCTCCACGATGATCTGCCAGATCCGGGGCAGCAGGGACTGGATCAGGCTCTGGGGCCAGCGCTCCAGCGCCTCGGCCAGGATGGTGTGGTTGGTGTAGGCCACCGTCCGGGTGACGATGTCCCAGGCGTCCTCCCAGCTGTACCCCTCCTCGTCCAGCAGCAGACGCATCAGCTCGGGGATGACCAGGGTGGGGTGGGTGTCGTTGATCTGGATGACATGCTTCTCGTGGAGGTTGCGCAGGGTGCCGTACTCCAGCTTGTGCCGGCGCACGATGGACTGCACGGTGGCCGAGACGAAGAAGTACTGCTGCTTGAGCCGCAGGGACTTGCCCTCCGGGTGGTTGTCGGCGGGGTAGAGCACCTTGGCGATGACCTCGGCCATGGCCTGCTGCTCCACCGCCTTGAGATACTCGCCGGTGGAGTAGTAGCTCATGTCCACCGGGGCGGGGGACTTGGCGTCCCACAGGCGCAGGGTGTTGGTGTGGTCGGTGGCGTAGCCGGCGATCTTCATGTCCAGAGGCACCGCCAGCACCGCGGTATAGCCGGTGTGCTCCGGGCGGTTCACTCCGTTCTCCCAGCGGTCGGTGACGGTGCCGCCGAAGCGGACCTCCTGGGCCTCGTCCACCTTGGGGATCAGCCAGGAACTGCCGTACTCCAGCCAGTTGTCCGCCAGCTCCTGCTGCTGCCCGTCGATGATCTTCTGTTTGAAGATGCCCAGCTCATA
>CALXCP010000011.1 GCA_944386845.1 uncultured Oscillospiraceae bacterium
TCGTCGATGCCACCCTCCATGGCCCGGTCGTGGGCCTCGGTGTGGTAGGCGTAGTTGCTCTTGGGGCCGGTGGGGTGGAGCTTCTCATAGCTCTCCTTGTGGTAGGTCTCCTGGAAGAGGATGTAGGTGCCGATGCCGGCCTCCTTCAGCTTCCGGTAGTTCTCCACCGTGGTGGCGGCGATGTTCACGTTCACCCGGCGGATGGCCCCGTTCTTGTGCTTGATGGAGTAGATGGTCTGGATGGACTCCAGGATGTACTCGATGGGGTTGTGCACCGGGTCCTCCCCCGCCTCCAGGGCCAGCCGCTTGTGGCCCATGTCCTGCAGGGCGATGACCTCTGCCCGGATCTCATCCTGGGTCAGCTTCTTCCGGGGGATGTGCCGGTTCTTGGCGTGGTAGGGGCAGTAGAGGCAGCCGTTGACGCAGTAGTTGGACAGGTACAGGGGGGCGAACATGACGATGCGGTCCCCGTAGAAGTCCCGCTTGATCTGCCGGGCCAGGGCGTAGATCTCCTGGTTCCGGTCCTCCAGCTCGCAGGCCAGCAGCACCGAGGCCTCCCGGTGGGTCAGGCCCTTGCGGAGCCGGGCCTTTTCCAGGATGGCGTCGATGAGGGCGCCGTCGGTCTTGTGGGCGTCGGCGTAGGCCAGGGACTCCAGGATCTCCTGGTGGTCGATGAACTCCTCCGCCTTCATGGACTTGGGATCGTACATAGTTTTGACACTCCTTTTCTCTTTCGGGTCAGCTCTGCTTCCCCGTCAGCATCAGGGGGCTGTCCCCCCGTTGGACGACCGGTTCATAGCCGACGGCCCGCAGCCGACGGCCCAGCTCCTCCAGCCCGGCGGCGCACTCGGCGCCGGCGGAGAGCTTGTCGTGGTAGAGCAGGTATTTCTCCCGCTGCTCCGGCGGGGTGAGGTTGGGCATCACCACGTTGGCCCCGTGAAGGATGCCCCGCTCCCGCCCGTCAGGCAGGGCGGTGCCGAGAGCGGTGGTGGCGGGGAGCAGCGCCTGGGGCAGCAGCAGCCGCACCGCCGACAGAAGGTACAGGGTCAGCTCCGCCGAGCCGTCGGGCGCCCCGGCAAAGGGGGTGTCCGGGTGGGAGAGATAGGGGCCCATCCCCACCATGTGGGGGCGGAAGTCCCGGAGGAAGGCCAGGTCGGCGGCCAGGCACTCGTCGGTCTGCCCCGGGGAGCCCACCATCATCCCGGCCCCCACCTGATAGCCCAGCTCCTTCAGATCCCGGAGGCAGTGCAGCCGGCTCTCCAGGGTCTGCCCCGGGGGGTGGAGAAAGGCGTAGTGGGCGGGGTCGGCGGTCTCGTGGCGGAGCAGGTACCGGTCGGCCCCCGCCGCCCGGAGGCGGGCGTAGCTCTCCCGGCTCCGCTCTCCCACCGAGAGGGTGACGGCGCTGTCGGGGAACTCCCCCTTCAGGGCGGACACCACGGCGCACAGCCGCTCATCAGTCCACCAGGGGTCCTCGCCCCCCTGGAGGACGAAGGTGCGAAAGCCGAGGGCGTGGCCCTCCCGGCAGGCGGCCAGGATCTCCTCCGGCGTCAGCCGGTAGCGCCGGGCGCTCCCGTTGCTCCGCCGGATGCCGCAGTAGCGGCAGTCGCACCGGCAGAAGTTGGTGAACTCCACCAGCCCCCGGAGGTAGATCTCCCGGCCAAAGACGGACCGGGCGGTCTTCGCCGCCGCCTCCCGGAGGAAGGCGGCCGTCTCCGGCCCCCGGCCCCGGATCAGGGCCAGCAGCTCCCCGTCGGAGAGGGTGTGGGTCCCGGCCAGCTTCCGGGCCAGGGAGAGCGCCTCATCCATGGGAGGCGTAGGCCGTCTTGGAGCTGACCCCCGGCAGCTTGCCCACCCGGCCGGACAGGGCGGAGATGACGTCCTGGGGGGCGTCCACGGCGATGGAGATGATGCTGATGCCCTTCTGCCGGTAGGGGATGCCCATCCGGCCGATGATGTGGCTGCGGTAGGTGTGGAGGATCTCGTTGAGGGGCTCCACCGAGTCCGGGTCCTCCACCACGATGCCGATGACGGCGATGCGGGTCTGTTCCAGTTCCATAGGCGTCCTCCTTCATGGGGGTCGGGGCAGCAAAAAAACCGTGCCCGGAAGGCACGGCTGCACGTCCGCCCCGGCGGGGCGGATGGGACGGCGCCGGAGCCTTCCGCCGCAAAACCTGTTTTTGGCGTCAGGGACCGTTTTCTAAGCTGCATCATACCACAGCGCAAAAGATCCCGCAAGGGGGAGGAGGAAAAATGGGCGATATGACGAAGATCCGCCCCCGGCGGCAGGGCGTCGGGGGCGGGCGGTGTCAGCTCTTGGCGGGGCCATTCTTGCAGTTCTCGGACTGGGGCTGGGTCTTGCTCTGGACGTTGGGGACCCGGGGGTCGTAGGACTGGTTGGTCTGGGTCTGCTTCTTCTCCTTTTTGGCCATGAAGCTCACCTCCTTGCACTGGCTATCATGGCCGCCGGACCGGTGTTTTATACGGAGAGAGGCGGGGCGGTTTTCCGCAAATTTAGGGTGCAAACCGGGGAAAAGTGTGGTAAGATAGGGAGGAGAACAGAAAAACCGGGCCCGCCGCGCCCGGAAGGGAGGAAGACGGAGATGAGATGCCCTTATTGCGCCCATCCGGAGAGCAAGGTGGTGGACTCCCGCCCCGCCGACGAGGGGGCCAGCATCCGCCGCCGGCGGGAGTGCCTGTCCTGCCACCGGCGCTTCACCACCTATGAGACCATGGAGAGCCTGCCTCTGGTTGTCATCAAGAAGGACGGCAGCCGCCAGAGCTTTGACCGCACCAAGCTGCTCAACGGGCTCATCCGGGCCTGTGAGAAGCGGCCGGTGCCCTTCTCCAAGCTGGAGGAGATCGCCAACGAGATCGAACAGACCCTCCAGAACGACATGGAGCGTGAGGTGAGCTCCAGCCACATCGGCGAGCTGGTGATGGACCGGCTCAAGTCGGTGGACGAGGTGGCCTATGTGCGCTTCGCCTCGGTGTACCGGCAGTTCAAGGACATCAACACCTTCATGACCGAGCTGAACAAGCTGCTCCAGGAGAAGTGAAAAAAACCGGCCCGGCGGCATGGCCGCGGGACCGGGCAGGACATACGCCGCGCGGGGCGGCTCTCTCTCTGACTGGCATGATACCGCCGAAGGGGGAGCTTGTCAAGAGAGAGGGGAGGACCTCTTTTTTCCAGCCCCGCCCGGCGGGAACGGAAAAAGAAAAACGAGCCGCCCGGCGAAAGCCGGGCGGCTCGGGTCGTTTCGAGGAGAACTCAGGCCAGCTGGGCCTTGGACAGCTCCACCAGCTGGGTGAAGGCGGCCTTGTCATTGACGGCCATCTCCGCCAGCATCTTGCGGTTGATCTCCACGCCGGCCTTCTTCAGGCCGTTCATGAAGGTGGAGTAGTTCATGCCGTTCATCTTGCACCCGGCGTTGATGCGGGTGATCCACAGACGGCGGAAATCGCGCTTCTTCAGCCGGCGGCCGGTGTAGGCGTAGGACAGGGACTTCATGACCGCCTGGTTGGCGACACGGAAGTGCTTGCTCTTGGAGCCCCAGTAGCCCTTGGCCAGCTTCAGGACCTTATTTCTTCTCTTGCGCGTCATCATCGCGCCCTTGACTCTTGCCATTGTGATAAGCCTCCTGTATGTGAGTTGATCTTGATCGGATTATTTGTAGGGGATCATGCGCTTGATGGCGGCCACGTTGGTCACGTCGGCGTAGGCGCCCTTGCGAAGCCCTCTCTTGAGCTTGGTGGTCTTGCCGTGGCCGTTGAGCAGGTGAGACTTATAGGCGTGGGCACGCTTGACCTTGCCGGTCTTGGTGAGATTGAAGCGCTTTTTGGCGCCGCTGTGCGTCTTGATCTTGGGCATTTCACTTAACTCCTTTTATGATTTACTTTTTGGCTTCCTTAGCGGCCTTCGCGGAGAGGAAGATGGACATGTGCCGGCCGTCCAGCTTGGGCTCCTTGTCCAGGGCGGACACCTCGGCGCAGCCGGCGGCGAACTTCAGCAGCAGCTCCTTGCCGATGTCGGTGTGGGCCATCTCCCGGCCGCGGAAGCGGACGGTGACCTTCACCCGGTTGCCCTCGGAGAGGAACTTCACGGCGTTGCGCAGCTTGACGTTGAAGTCGTTGACGTCGATGCTGGGAGACATGCGGATCTCCTTGATCTCCACCACATGCTGATTCTTGCGGGCTTCCTTCTCCCGCTTGGTCTGCTCAAAGCGGTACTTGCCGTAGTCCATGAGCTTGCACACGGGGGGGACGGCGTTGGGGGAGATCTTTACCAGGTCCAGGCCCTGTTCCTCCGCCGCCCTCAGGGCGTCCTGGGCGGACATGATGCCCAGCTGCTCGCCGTCGGCGGCGATGAGCCGGACCTCCTTGTCCCGGATGTCCTCGTTGATCTGATGACCTGTGTTGCTGATAAGAACGCACCTCCAGACGAATAAAATGCGGGTCCCCGGAAGGGTACCCGCATCACACGCCGAAACAGCGCCGGAGGACCGGCGGAGCTTGCCATGTTGACCCGTTGGCGGTCAGCCTGGGGTGAGGGACGGGGCACCGTTCCTGCTTTCTTGTGCGGTAGCAGTATACCAGCCTTTGGGGCGCCTGTCAAGGAAAACTTTCAAAAGCGGCGGAAAATTTTCCGGGCAGGCGCCCCGGGGGACTCACGGCCCCACCGGGATGTCCCGGAGGGGGACCTTGCGGATGATCCTGGCCCGGCGGCCGATGGCCGTCCGGCCCTCGAAGGTGCGGCTCCACTTCACCGCCTGGGGCTGGATGAGGCGGCCGGGGACGATCTCCCCGGCGTGGGAGAGGGTCACCGTCTGCTGCATCAGGGCCATGGTGGGGAAGGGCTCGTCCAGGCCCTTGGCGTACTGGAGCAGGGCGTCGTTCCGGGCCAGGGTGAGCAGGGCGTCCATGGTGGCCCCGGGCATCCGGTCCAGCAGGAAGAGCAGGGCCAGCAGCCGCAGCCCCGGCGGGGTGAGGCCGGGGTGGGTCCGGGCGGTCTCCCGGAACAGGTCCAGCAGGCCGGACAGGGTCAGCTCCCCCTCGGGCAGCGGGGGGAGGTAGACGGGGGAGAAGGCCTCCCGGAAGAGGATGCGCTGGAGCCGCTCGGGCCAGAAGGCGTCCTCCTTCCTCCCGGAGTCCAGCCACAGGGAGTGCCGCTGGCAGGAGCCTCGCTTGGAGTAGTCCAGCCGGGGCTCAGCCCCCGTCTCGTCCACGGAGAAGTGAAACTCGGTGCCGCAGTCCAGCGCCCGCATCCCTGTCCAGGACAGGGCCCCCTCGGGGGTGCGCCGGCCCAGCACCAGGTAGCCGGGGATGGCGGCCACGAACCGGTCCCGGAGCAGCAGCAGGTCCAGCAGCCGGTGCTTGGCCAGGGACTGGATGACCCGGGTGCGCCGGGCGGGGTCCACGATGACCACGTGGGGCACGTCGTCCAGCTGGCACAGGAAGGCCACCTCGGCGGCGTCGGACACAGTCCAGTTGGCGGAGCCCAGGTTCAGAGCGATGGGCTCCTGGACGCCGCTTCGATCCACGTGGAGGGTGTCGTAGTACTCGTTGAAGAAGATGGTGCCGTCCGGGCAGGTCACCCGGCGCTTGGGGGTGGTGAGACTGAGGATCATGGGACGGATGCTCCCTTCCGCTGCAGAAAGTCAGGCTGTTGCCGCCGGCGGCCCGGCGGCGGGGATCAGGCCTCGGTCACGGGGAGCCAGGCCTCGAAATAACCGGTGATCTGGGGCGTCCCCGGGGTGATGGCCAGGGGGCCCGACTCGTTGGCGCTGATGAGCAGGTGGCCGTACACGTCGCCGCACAGGCGCAGGCCCTGGGCGCGGATGAAGTCCAGGGCATACCCGAAGAAGCGGGGGGAGAAGGCACTGTCCGGGTTGGAGAAGACGGTGTAGACGCACCGGGCGTCCGGCAGGGCCACCACGGGGGGCTGGGCGGAGGCGCCCAGCAGGCCGGCGTACTCCTGGGACAGGGAGAAGCCCCACAGGAACTCCTCCCCGGAGTCGGGGGAGAGCAGGGCCTCCATGGGGACGATGAAGGAGCGCCGGGAGAAGGGCAGGTACTTCAGCCACTGCCGGGTCACCCGGCCCAGGCCGGGGTCGGTGTCGAACTCCTGGTTGCGGCGGTTGATGTAGTAGATACAGGCGGGCCGGCGGTCGAAGGAGCAGCGGCCCAGATGGCCGGGGATGCGGGCGATGGAGCGGCGGTACTCCTGACTGCGGCGCAGCAGCAGCTGCTGCCGGCGGATGGACTCCTCCAGCTGGGTCTCATTCTCCAGAAAACGGCCGGCGATCTCGTCGATGGAGCAGCTGCGCACCAGCTCGGAGGTCTCCTCGATGGAGAAGCCGAAGTTCTTATAGAACAGGCAGTCCACCAGGAAGTTGGTGTCCCGGGTGTCGTAATAGCGGTAGTCGTTGCTCTTGTCCTTGACGGGGGAGACCACGCCCTTCTTCTCGTAGTAGCGCAGCAGGTCGGGGGAGATGCCCAGGATCTTGGCCATGTCGCCGATCTTGTACTTCACAGGGGGTCCTCCTCTCCGCCGGACAGGAGCCGGCCGCTTTTGCTCCATTATAATATGAAATGTGCCCGCTGGCAAGGGAAAACGGGGGAAACGCCGGGAGCGCTGGGCGGAAAAGCGGGCGTTTTTGGCGGGATCACAAAAAAGACATAAAAAACTGAGATGCCTCCCCTTGACATTGGTACTGTTCCAAGGTTTAGAATCAAAGTGCAAAAAAGTCTGGAAACAGACAAAATGTAAGGAGGAACTTGTCATGGCCTATATGCCTCTCCACAAGGAAGAACTGTATCTGGAAACCAACAAGATGCCCAAGATCTGGGATCTGTCTCAGCCCTGGGGCTGGGATACCCCCCTGTGGCCGTTCCCCGGCGCCCGTTCTGACCTGAACTTCCCCCGCGGCCAGTATCTGGAGCGCTTCCACAAGCGTACCAACACCTACACCGGCACCCTGCATGCCGCCACCCACTGCGACGCCCCCAACCACACCCTGCACGAGGAAGAGGTCGACCGCGCCCGCTACGGCTACACCCTGGCCGAGCTGCCCCTGGAGCACTGCATCGGCTCCGGCGTCATCGTTGACCTGACCTGGATGTACGACGAGTTCGAGGAGGCCTTCAACAAGGCCGGCGGCGACCCCGCCAAGATGGGCGAGTGGGCCGAGGTCCCCGGCAAGAAGGGCGCCATCTGGCACGTCATCACCCCTGAGGACGTGGAGAAGGCCCTGAAGAAGGACAACCTGGAGATCCGTCCCAACGACTGGGTCGTGCTGAACACCGGCTTCCACCGCTATTGGCGCATCAACAACGACAAGTACTTCAACTACTATCCCGGCAACGGCCCCGAGCTGGCCAAGTGGCTGATGCTGGAGAAGAAGATCAAGGGCATCGCCGGTACTTACGGCGCTTCCGACTCCGTGGTGTGGCACTGCCCCGCCAAGGAGCAGATGCCCTGGCTGGCCAACAACTACAAGCTGGCCACCGGCCGCGACATCGACGTCGACTACCCCGACTATGAGCCCTGCCACCGTCTGTTCGGTCAGCACGGCGTCATCGCCGTGGAGAACGCCGGCGGCGACATCGATCAGGTCACCGGCAAGCGCATGACCATCGCTGCCTTCCCCTTCCGCTGCGAGGCTGCCGACGGCGGCATGGTCCGTCTGGTCGCCTGGGAAGAGGGCACCAAGTGGTAATTTCTTGACCCAGCCTTACGCTTTTGGCCCCACGGATCCCGTGGGGCCAAAAGTTGGATGGGACAAAATCACACACAAAGGAGTAACGCGACATCATGAAGACTCTTGCTGATATCAAGAAGATCGCGGTGCTGGGCGCCGGCACCATGGGCCCCGGCATCGCCCAGACCTACGCCATGGGCGGCTACGAGGTCACCATGTGGACCCGCTCCGAGAACACCCGGAACAAGGCCATCGCCTCCCTGAAGGCCCAGCTGCACACCTTCGCCGAGGAGGGCGAGATCAAGCCCGAGGACGTGGACACCATCTTCAACCGCATCAACTTCAAGCTGACGGTGGAAGAGGCCGTGGCCGGCGCCGACATGATCCAGGAGACCATCGTGGAGAACCGGGACGCCAAGGTCGCTCTGTACGAGCAGCTGGCCGCCTGCGTGCCCTCCGACGTGATCATCGCCTCCAACACCTCCGCCATGAACATCTTTGAGGTGGTGCCCGAGAAGCTGCTGCCCCAGATGATCATCTGCCACTGGTATGCGCCTCCCCACGTCATCCCCCTGGTGGAGGTCGTGAAGAGCGAGCAGGCCCCCCAGGAGTACGCTGACATCGCCGTGGCCCTGCTGAACAACTGCGGCAAGACCGCCGTGCTGATGAAGAAGTTCATCAAGGGCTACATCGTCAACCGCCTGCAGCAGTGCCTGAACCGCGAGGTCTTCTTCCTGCTGGACAACGGCTACTGCGACGCCCAGGCCATCGACCTGGCGGCCAAGGCCTCCTTCATCCCCCGGGCCTGCGTGCTGGGCCTGTGCAAGCGCGCAGACTTCGGCGGGCTGGACATGACCGCCAACAACTACAAGAACAAGTCCTACACCATGCCCGTCAACGGTGACGAGCTGCCCAAGACCCTGGAGAAGCTGGTGGACGAGGGCAACCTGGGCATCAAGTCCGGCAAGGGCTTCTACGACTACACCGGCGTGGACATCGAGAAGCTGAAGGAGAAGCGCGACAAGCAGCTCTTCGAGGTCTTCCGCCTGGAGAAGAAGTTCCTGGCCGACCCCGTCTGATCGGGCGCACACAGGTTCCTCTGAGCTAAAAGATCAAAAGGCGCCGCCCCGGCTCATGCGAGCCGGGGCGGCGCCTTTTCCGTTCACTCGGGGCGCTTGGATAGGGTGGGGCCCAGCCCCTGACCCCGGAGGGGGAGGATGGCCTGGGGATCGAAATAGAGCAGCAGCTCCTCCTTCCCGCGGAGGGCCTCCCACTGGGGGGGCTTGAAGCGCAGGTGGAGGAGGGAGTCGGGGCCGCCGGGGCCCGGGGTTGCGCAGGTGACGACGGTGTCCGTCACGTCGTCGATGACCTGGACCACCCGGCAGAGGATGACGTTCTCCCCCGGGGCGTCGGCGGGCCGGACGAAATGGGGGCGGATGCCGATCCACCGGATGTCCGGGGGCAGGGGGGAGGCACAGGTGAGGACGGCGCCCCAGTCCAGGGCCTCCACCCGGCCGCCCTCCAGCGGGCGCACCCGGGAGAAGTTCTTGCACCCGGTGAGCAGGGCGCTCTGGTAGGTGGGGGGGTGGGAGAAGAGCTCCCGCTTGGGGGCACAGCAGTCCACCCGGCCGTCCTGGATCACCGCCACCCGGTGGCTGATGCGGTAGACCTCGTTCCGGTCGTGGGAGACCAGCACCGCCGGGCCGGGGAACTCCCCCAGCACCCGCGTGAGCTCCTGCTCCAGCTCCCAGCGCAGGAAGCTGTCCAGGGCGGAGAAGGGCTCGTCCAGCAGCAGGATCTCGGGCCGGGAGATGAGGATGCGGGCCAGGGCCACCCGCTGCTGCTGCCCGCCGGAGAGCTGGGAGGGCCGGTGGGAGGCCAGGTCAGTGAGATAGAACTTCTCCATGACGGCCCGGCACAGGGCCCGCTTCTCCTGCCGGGAGACCTTCTCCCGGATGCCGGCGGTGATGTTCTGCTCCACCGTCATATTGGGGAAGAGGGCATAGTTCTGGAACAGAAGGC
Organism: uncultured Oscillospiraceae bacterium; assembly: GCA_944386845.1. Taxonomy (GTDB): domain Bacteria; phylum Bacillota; class Clostridia; order Oscillospirales; family Oscillospiraceae; genus CALXCT01. Next base: position 9,720 of record CALXCP010000011.1, read on the forward strand.
CCACGTGCCGCTTCTGAGGGGGCAGGTCGATGCGCCGGGCCGAGTCGAACAGCACCCGGCCGTTGAGGACGATGCGCCCCTCGTCGGGGGTGACCACCCCGGCGATGCACCGGAGGGTCATGCTCTTGCCGCAGCCCGAGGCCCCCAGCAGAGCCAGGGTCTCCCCGTCGGCGGCGGACAGCTCCATGTCCAGCACGAAGCCGCCGAAGTCCTTTTTGATCTTCAGCTCCAGCGACATGTCAGGCCCCCTCCTTCCCGGTCCGGCGGCGCCGGGCGGTGGGGATGAAGTCCCGCCGCTCCAGCATGTTCACCGCCAGCAGCACCACCGCCGAGATGGCCAGGTTCACCAGTACCCACTTCAGGGCCTCGGCGTCCTGCCCCGTCTGCCAGAGGTTGTACACCGTGGTGGAGATGGTGTTGGTCTTGCCGGGGATGTAGCCGGCGATCATGCTGGTGGCGCCGAACTCTCCCAGCCCCCGGGCGAAGGCCAGCACGGTGCCCGCCAGGATGCCCTGCCGGCTGGCCGGCATGATGACCCGCCAGAAGATGTAGGTGTTGGACAGCCCGAGAGTCTGCCCCGAGTAGCGCAGGGTGGGGTCCACGCTCTCGAAGGCGCCCCGGGCGGTGCGGTACATCAGGGGGAAGGCCACCACCGCCGAGGCGAGGATGGCCGAGTACCAGGTCATGACCACCTGCAGGTCGAAGGTGGCCAGCAGCCAGCCCCCGAGGGGCCGCCGGTTGCCGAAGAGCATGAGCAGGAAGTAGCCCACCACCGTGGGGGGCAGCACCATGGGCAGGGTGAGCACCACGTCCAGCACCCCTTTTAACAGCCGGGGCAGCCGGGCGATGTAGTAGGCGGCGAAGATGCCGGTGAAGAAGACGATGACGGTGGAGATGGCGGCGATGCGCAGGGAGTTGAACAGGGGGTACCAGTCGGAGACCACCTGCGCCAGGGCGGGGAACATGGACTCTAGCATAGCGGGACCTTCTCTCTTTCTCAGCCGAAAAAACGCCGGTATACCCAGGGCGATACCGGCGTTTGGCGTCGACCTTTTCTCAGGGAAGGCCGGCCCGTTTCCAGGCCGACCCCGGCGGCGCGGGGCGCCGCGGCGCAGCGGCGTGGGCCGGAGGGCCGGTAGCCGCTTTTGCTCGGTACGGTATGCGGTTGTAAAAAGGACTCAGGGACGGGCGCAGTTGGAGGCGTCCCCACGGAGGATCTCCAGGCCGTGGCCAAGGGCGGGGAGGATGTACTCCAGGCACTCGGTCACCGCCTTGGGGCTGCCGGGGAGGTTGACGATGAGGGTCCTCTCCCGGATGCCGGCGGAGGCCCTGCTGAGCATGGCCCGGGGGGTGATCTGCAGGGAGAGCCAGCGCATGGCCTCCGGGATGCCGGGGACGGCCCGCTGGACGATGTCGGCGGTGGCCTCGGGCATGCAGTCCCGGGGGGAGAAGCCGGTGCCCCCGGTGGTGAGGATCAGGTCGGCGATGTCCCCGTCGGCGATGCGGGCCATCTCGGCGGAGAGCATGCCCCGCTCGTCGGGGAGCAGGACGGTGTGGACTACCTGATAGCCGGCGGCGGTGACCAGCTGGGCGATCACCGGGCCGCTCTTATCCTCCCGCTGTCCGGCATAGCCCGAGTCGCTGGAGGTGATGATGGCGACACGATACATGGTTTTCATCCTCCTTTACTGCTGCGGGGTCTCCGGGAGATAGGAGATGGTCAGCTGGTCCCCCTCCGAGATGGTGCCCCCGTGGAGCACCCGGGTGAAGACCCCCTCCCGGGGCATGATGCAGTCCCCCATGACCTTGTAGATCTCACAGTGGGCGTGGCATTGCTTGCCCACCTGGGTCAGCTCCAGCTCCACGTCGTTGCAGCGGAACCGGGTGCCGATGGGCAGCGTCTTGAAGTCGAAGCCGGCCACCACCAGGTTCTCGCCGAAGGCGCCGTCGTCCACCCGGGCCCCCCGGGCCCGGAACTCCTCCACCCGGTCGTGGGAGAGAAGGGAGACCTGCCGGTGCCATTTTCCGGCGTGGGCGTCGTTCTCGATGCCCCAGTCCTCCAGGAACCGGGCGGTGTGCACATTGGTCTTCTGCGTGCCCTTTTCCGGGCTGACGCAGACCGCGATGACATTTCCCATGGGGATATCAGCCTCCGATCTGGCTCATGCCGTGGTGCTCCAGAGCCTCCTGCCCGCTGGTGTCGGCGAAGTGGTGCTGGAGCGGCTTGTTGTAGATGGCCTGGCGCACCGCCTCGGCCAGAAAGGCGTCGTCCCGCCCGTCCTGCATCAGGGCCTTCAGATCCACCCCCAGCTCATACTGCAGGCAGGTCTTGAGAAAGCCCTCCGAGGTGAGGCGCACCCGGTTGCACTCGCTGCAGAACTGGTGGCTCAGGGCGCTGATGAAGCCCACCTTGCCCGCGAAGCCGGGCAGGGAGAAGTAGTGGCAGGGGCCGTTGCCCAGCCTGCCGTGGAAGGGCTCCATGGGGCCGAATCTGGCCTCCAGCATGGCCCGGACCTCGTCCTCCGAGCGGTAGGTCAGCTCCTTGCCCAGGCCGATGGGCATCACCTCGATGAAGCGCACCGACAGGGGGCGCTCCCGGGCCAGCTCCACCAGGGGGACCAGCTGGTCGTCGTTGCGGCCCATGGGCAGGCAGTTGATCTTCACGTTGAGGCCGGGGCACTCCAGGGCGGCGTTGAGCCCGGCCAGCACCCGGTCCAGCTCGTCCCGGCGGGTGATGGCCCTGAACTGCTCCCGGTTTAGGGTGTCCAGGCTGATGTTCACTCCGTCCAGCCCGGCGGACACCAGGCCGGGCAGCTGCTGGGCCAGCAGCACCCCGTTGGTGGTGAGGGTGACGCACCGGATGCCCGGGATGGCCTTGATGTCGGCGATGAGCCGGTCCATCCCCCGGCGCACCAGAGGCTCGCCCCCGGTGAGCTTGATCTTGGACAGCCCCAGCCCGGCGAACACCCGGCACAGCCGCAGGATCTCCTCATAGGAGAGCACTGCGTTGTGGGGCACCCACTGCACCCCCTCCTCGGGCATGCAGTAGACGCACCGGAGGTTGCACCGGTCGGTGACCGAGATGCGGATATAGTCGATGTCGCGCTGACAGCGGTCGATCACGGCGTTTCACTTCCTTTGTATCCCGGCAGCCCGAGGCGGTCCAGCAGAAGGTCCGCCATGGCGCCGGTGTCTTCCAGCCCCAGGGTGGGCACCCCGGGCAGGGAGAGGGGCAGGTCGGTGACCAGGGCGATGAGGGTGGACGGGTCGCACACCGGCCGGTCCGAATTGCCCCCCCGGACGATCTCAAATTTGGGCCAGGGGGAGTCCTTGGCCCCCTCCAACAGGATCAGGTCGGCCTCGGGGAACTGGTCCATCAGCTCCTCCGGGGAGATGCGGGCGGTCTTGACCAGCAGGTACTTCTCCCCGTCGTAGATGGCGGTGCCGTAGGCCCCCGCCCGGCGGTGGCGCCAGCTGTCGGTGCCCGGCACGTCGGGGTCGAACCGGTGGCCGTCGTGCTTGATGACCGCCACCTGGAAGCCCCGGGCGGTGAGGACGGCGATCAGCTTCTCCAGCAGGGTGGTCTTCCCCGAGTTCTTCACCCCGGAGACCGCCGCCACCCGGCGCTCAGTCCCGCTCATTGACGAACACGCCGGACTTGCCGCCCTCTTTCCGGACCAGGTGGATGTCCCCGATGGTCATGGACTTGTCGATGGCCTTGCACATGTCGTACACGGTGAGCAGGGCCACCGACACCCCGGTGAGGGCCTCCATCTCCACCCCCGTCAGGCCGGTGAGCTTGACGGTGCACTGGGCGGTGATGGTGTTGCGGTCCGGGTCCACCTGAAAGTCGATGGCCGCCTTGTTGAGCATCAGGGGGTGGCACATGGGGATCAGGTCGGGGGTGCGCTTGGTGGCCATGATGCCGGCCACCCGGGCCACCCCCAGCACATCGCCCTTGGCCACCGTGTGGTCTACCACGGCGCGCATCACCGCGTCGTTGACCTGGATGGTGCCCCGGGCGATGGCCATGCGCTGGGTGGGGGCCTTGCCGGACACGTCCACCATCACGGCGTTTCCGTTCTCGTCAAAGTGGTTCATTTTCGGTTCCATATCGTCTTACCTCACAGGTCGAAGAAAGTCACAGCAGCACCACCGACACCGTCTGCCCGTCGGAGAGGGGGCCGGAGCCGGCGGGGATGTCCACCAGGCAGTTGCACCCCACCAGGGAGCGCATCTGCCCCGAGGAGTGCCCGGCGGGGAGGGTGACCACCCCGCCGGCATAGGTGCCCCGGACGAAGCGCCGGCCGGGGCTGGCCTTGGCGAAGGAGCCCCGGAGGACCCCATGGGTCCGCTGCACGTCCAGCCCGGGATCTCCCGACAGGGCGGCCAGCATGGGCCGGCCGAAGAGCTCGAAGATGGCGGCGGCGGCGAAGGGATTGCCCGACAGGGCCAGCACCGGCTTGCCGCCCACTGTGGAGAAGATGGCGGGAGTGCCCGGCTTCACCCTGGTGCGGGTGAAGATCTGCTCCGCGCCCAGCAGGGGGAGGACGGCGTGCATGATGTCCTTTGCCCCCACCGACACGCCGCCGGTGGTGATGACGGCGTCGGCCTGCTCCAGAGCGGAGCGCACCGAGGCGGCCACCAGCTCCGGGTCATCCTGGAAGTGCTGGCCGCCGGCCACCTGGGGGATGCCAAGCTCGTCCAGCCGGCGGGTGAGGAAGGTGAGGTTGGAGTCGTAGATCTTGCCGGGGGGCAGGGGGGAGCCGGGGTAGACCAGCTCATCCCCGGTGCACAGCACCGCCACCCGGGGCAGAGCACGGACCCGCACCGTCCCCGTCTGCGCGTCGAAGCCGGCGCTGGACAGCACGGCGAAGGCGGCGGCGTCCAGCCGGGCGCCGGCGGGGAGGAGGACGTCGCCGGTGCGGAAGTCCTCCCCGGCCCGGACGTAGTTGTCCCAGGGGGCCATCTCCCGGTAGACCTCCACCGTCTCGCCGCCCAGGTCGGTGTCCTCCTGCCGGATGACGCAGTCACAGCCCGGGGGCAGCATCCCGCCCGTCATGATGCGCACCGCCTGCCCGGCGGACATGGGGCCGCTGGGGCAGCCGCCCGCGTACACCGTGTCGGATATCGTCAGCCGGGCCGGGCGCTCCCGGCAGGCCCCGGTGGTGTCCGCGGCCCGGAGGGCGTAGCCGTCGATCGGGGAGCGGTCGAAGGGGGGCTGGTCCATGGGGGAGAGGACGTCGGCGGCCAGCAGGCGTCCCGCCGCCCGGGCGGCGGGGAGCTCCTCCGCCGGGAGGAGGGGCGCATGGCGGCGGATCTGGTCCAGCGCCTGTTCCACAGTGAGCTCTGTCAGCATGTCCGATCCCTCCGCTTCAGCCCTTGCCGAAGGGGCAGATGGGGTAGTGACACTCGGCGCAGCCCAGGCACAGCCCGCCGTGGCCCAGCACGGCCAGGTCCTGGCGGGTGACGGGCACCCCGGCGGCCACCCGGGGCAGGACGAGGTCGAAGATGGTGGCCTTGGCGTACATGACGCAGCCGGGAAGCCCCATGACCGGGGTGCCGGTGTCGTCGAAGTAGCCCAGCAGGAACATGGCACCGGGGAGCACCGGAGCGCCGTAGGAGACGATGCGGGCGCCGGTGGCCTTGATGGCGCCGGGGGTGCGGTCGTCGGGGTCCACGCTCATGCCGCCGGTGCACAGGATCAGGTCCACCCCCTTGGCCTTGCAGTCCAGCACGGCGGCGGTGATGGCCTCCATGTCGTCGCCGGGGAGGTGGTGCTCGGTGACCTGGATGCCGAAGGCGGCCAGCTTGTCCACGATCACCGGGGTGAAGGTGTCCTGGATGCGGCCCTTGGACACCTCGCTGCCGGTGGTCACCAGGCCGCAGGTCTTCAGACGGAAGGGCCGCAGCTCCAGGATGGGGCCGCCGGCGGCCCGGGAGAGGAGCTGGTCCAGCCGGGCCTCCGGGATGACCAGGGGGATGATCCGGGTGCCCGCCAGCTTGTCCCCCTTGTGGACCACGGTGTTGGTGTGGCGGGTGGCGATCATGATGTCGTCCTGGACGTTGAGCTGGGCCAGCCGCTCCACATCCACCCGGAACAGTCCGTCGCAGGCGGCGGACAGCTCGATCTTTCCCTCCTTCACCGGGGAGGCGGTCATGTGCTCATTCTGGCACACGGCCACCAGCCGCTGGGCGGCCTCGTCCTCGTGGAGGACCCCTTCGGTGCGCTCCCAGACATAGATGTGCTCCTTGCCCATGGACAACAGCACGGGGATGTCCTCGGGGGCGACGATGTGCCCCTTGCGGAAGCGGGCGTCCTTGGTGACGCCCCGGATGATCTGGGTCATGTCATGGCACAGGACGTGACCCACCGCGTCCTCAGTTCGGATCAGCTTCATGGATGTGCTCCTTTTCCTTTGGGGATGGCGCCCGGGCGAGCGAAAAAAGAAAGCTGACGCAGTCCACAAGGGGACCTCACGTCAGCGCATTCCCCTTTTCCAAACATGTGAAGGGCGGACCCGTTTCCAGACCGCCCCCGAAAGCGCCTGCGGCGCTTTGGCGCAGCGGCATGGGCAGAGCCTTTAGCCGCTTTTGCTCGGGCAGATATCCAATTTTAACAAAAAGAGTATAACAGATCCCGTGGGAAATTTCAATAGGGGGAGCGAAATAGTTGTGACGCCGGCGGCTGACAACGCCCGGGACGTGGAACAGGGGCGCCCGAAGGCGCCCCTGTCCCGGAGAGAGAGAAGAAGGGAAACGAACGACCATAAAGGTCGGAGAGAGATTCAGCGGCAGAGCCCGGCGGGCAGGGCGGACAGGGCGTCCTGAGCGTTGGGCACGCTGTAGAACATCAGGGGAGTGCCGTCTTCCTTGTTCTGGGCGTCGGTGCGGGCGTCCTGGGTGCGGGAGAGGCGGGCGGCGCGGTCGGTCTTCTTGCCGAAGTAGATGGTGCTGTTGCCGGTGGACAGCTTATCCACGGTGACCTCGTTCAGCTCGGCGATGTCACGGGTCTTGACGGTCATCTCGTGGGCACCCTTGGTGAAGCAGGCGATGACGCGGCGGTCGGTGATGTAGTAGGTGGACTTCTTCCCGACCTTGATGGCCACGACGATGGGGTCGATGACCAGGTAGAGGGCGACGATGACGCAGATGCAGAGCATCACCGTGGCCTGCATGGGATCGGCGGTCTCACCGCGGCCGGGGCCGGTGAAGTAGAAGCCGCCCACCAGGAGGATGGCGGCGATGATCACGCGGATGATGAAGGAAGCGCCGTAGGGGGCCTCCATGAGCTTGACATCCTGGGGACGGCCGGACCATTTCACGACCTCGCCGGGCTGCAGGATAGCGTCGATCTTGTTTTCCATGATGAAAATTCTCCTTTCCAACTCGATGGGGAGGGACGCTCCCCGGGGCAGATCAGGTATTTTGGTGGGACTGTCCTCCCATCCCGCCCCCTTGTCCCCGGATCCTTAGGGACGAAGCGGCAGAACGGGCAGGACCATATAGACTCAGCGAAAGACCTCCGCGGCGCGGTGGTACTTGTCGCTGTTCTCCCCGTCACCCAGCAGGCTGTACACATGGGCCAGCCGCTCATAGATGTCGGCGTTGCCGGGGTCTTCCCCCAGGGCCATGTTCAGCAGGTTCCTGGCGCGGATGAGGTCGCCGTGGGCCTCACACTCCTCGGCAGCCTGGATCAGGTCGGGCGGCCGGCGGCCGCTCTTCTCCAGGTCCAGGTCGGACATGAGATTCTTCAGCCGCTCGGCGGTGAAGGGCTTTTGCAGGTAGGACACCACGCCCAGGCGGGTGCACTCCACGGCGTTCTTGATGGTGGGGTAGGCGGTGATGACGATCACCGGCGTCTGCACGCCGGCGCTGCGCATCCGGCGCAGCACCTCAGTGCCGCTGAGCTCGGGCAGCTTGATGTCCAGGAAGATCAGGTCGTACTGCCCGGCCAGGATAGCGTCCAGCCCCTCCCGGCCGTTGCTGGCACACGACACCTGATAGCCGTCCAGCTCCAGGCATTTGGTGAGCATCAGCCGGATGTTTTTGGTATCATCAACGATCAGTACGTTCTGTGCCATCATTGGTTCTCCTCTTGTCTCATCAGCGGAAGGGTGAAGCAGAACTCGCTGCCCTCCTCCCGCCCGGTGACGCACCAGATGCGTCCGTGGTGGGCGGTGATGATCTCCTTGGCGGCGGCCAGACCCACGCCGGTGCCCCGGACCTCCAGGTCATAGCCCTTCACCTGTACGAATTTTTCGAAGATCTGATCGGCGAATTCAGGGGGGACGCCGATGCCGGTGTCTGCCACGCTGACCAGGATGTCCTGCTTTCGGAGCTGGGCGCTCACGGTGACCGAACCGCCCTCGTTGGTATACTTCATGGCGTTGGAGAGCAGGTTGTTCAGGACCCACGTGATCTTGGAGAAGTCGGCCCATACCTGAGGCAGGTCGGGGGGGACGTCCACGGTGAGAGCGATGTCGCTGTGGGCGGCGATGGACTCGAACTGCCGCACCGATACCCGCACCGCCGACTCCACCGAGCAGGGCTCGAACTTGTAGATGGTCTTGGCCGACTCGATGCGGGAGAGCTCCAGCAGCTCGCCCACCAGGTTCTCCAGATGCTGGCTGTCCTCGCAGATGGTCTCCACGATCTCCCGCTGGTCCCTGTTCATGGGGCCGGCCAGCTCGCTGCGCATCATGTCAGCCCCCATGAAGATGGAGGTCAGCGGGGTCTTGAACTCGTGGGAGATGGTGGCGATGAAGTCGCCCCGGGCCCGCTCCAGCAGCTTCAGCTCGGTGACATTGTGGAGCAGGACGATGAAGCCGGTGGTGACGCCGTCGGCATCCAGGATGGGGGTGATGGCCACCTGGTAGAAGTGTTCGTTGTCCTTCTCCCGGGGAGCCACGATCTTTTCGGGCTGCACGGCGGAGGGATCCTGGACCACCTGGGCCAGGTATTCCACCAGCTCTCCCTGAGGGAGCAGCTCCCGCAGCGGAGAGCGGACGTCATCGGTCTGCTCCGCCCCCACCAGCTGGGCCATGGCCTGGTTCAGCAGAAGGACGGTGCCCTCGTCATCCATCACCAGCAGAGGCTCGTTGATGCTGCGGACGATGGTGTCGGTCTGGTTCCTGGCCTCCATGAGGGAGCCCAGGGTGCTCTGCTCGAACTCGCTGAGCCGCTGGAGCATCCGCTGGAACTCGCCGGCCAGCAGGCCAAACTCGTCCTCGGTGGTGACCAGCTCGCCGCCGGAGAGGTTGCCCTGGCGCACCTCCTTGATCTGCTTGGTGATCTTGTCGATGGGAGCCAGGAAGCGGCGGGTGTAGATATTGCTCATCCAAAGCCCCAGCACGGCGGCCAGGGGGAAGAGGATGCACAGGGTGCGGGTGCTGGTCCGGGCGGCCTCAGTGGCCTGATCCCGGCGCTCGAAGAGAGCCGTCTCATTGGAGTCGTGCAGCTTCTGCATGGCGTTCTCCAGCAGGGTGACATAGGGCCCCATGCTGTCGCCATAGTAATCCAGCGCCGCCTGGTAGTCCTCCGGGTCCGTCAGGTCGTAGGTGGTGAGGGTCCGGAAGGAGTTGACATAGCGCTGGAACCTCGCCCAGATCTCTTCGATGTATTGCTGCTCGTTGGTCAGGACGATGGTGGCCTCTTCCTCGTTGTAGTAACGGGTGAACTCCGTGCGGGACTGCTCGAACTGGATGGCGGCCTGGACCGAGTCCCCGTACAGGTACTCCTCCACCGCCAACCGCTGGTTCCACAGGGCGTCCCGCATCTTGGCCAGCCGGTCGATGCTGTTGTAGTTGGTGGTGATCAGCCCTTCGATGGTGGTGCTGATGGAGGACATGGTGTAGATGGACACGACGCCCAGGAAGCAGATCACCAGCACCAGGCTGAGGTAGCCCAGAGTGAACTTGCTCCGCACCGTCTTGAACATGGCGGTCCCTCCTGTGAAAAGGTTTGCGCCGTTCCCTCTGTTCTGCCCACAGTATACCTTCCCGCGGAGTGAGGCGCAACTGGCGAAATACAGAGGAAAACGGACTTCCAGATAGGATGTTTGAGCTTGACCGGGAGCTATCCAGGCTGTTTCCAGCTGAAATACAAGATAATTCGGAATCCTTCCGGAAAATGAGAAACGGGTGAGATGGGAAAAATTTTTTGCCCGAGGCGTCATCCGGCCCCGTTTTCGTCTGGTCAAACGGCGGCCGGTGTGGTATGATGAGGGCCGGAATGTCCGGCCCCGCGCCGGACGGGAAAGGGGGAGGTCCCATGCTGGAGAGATGTGCCGGGGTGCTCATGGCCCTGTCGTCCCTGCCGTCGCCCTATGGGGTGGGGGGACTGGGGGCGCCGGCCCGGGCCTTTGTGGATTTTCTGGCCGCGGCGGGGCAGCGCTGGTGGCAGCTGCTGCCCGTGTCGCCGCTGGGAGAGGGGGGCTCCCCCTATCAGTCCTGCTCCGCCTTCGCGGGGGAGCCCCTCTACCTGGACCTGGAGGACCTGACGGAGCAGGGCCTCATCACGGCGGAGGAGCTGGCGGGGCAGCGGCTGGACAGCCCGGACGCCGCCGCCTTTGAGGAGGCCCGGGCTCTGCGGATGCCCCTGCTGCGGAAGGCCTGGCGCCGGGCGGGCTCCCTGTCCCGGGAGGAGGAGCCCTTCTGGCTGGAGGACTACGTCCGCTGTGTGTCCCGCCGGGCGGGGGACCCGGAGGAGGGGGAATTTCACCGCTTCCTTCAGCTGCAGTTTCTCCGGCAGTGGGACGCCCTGCGGGACTACGCCGGCGCCCGGGGGGTGAGGCTCATGGGGGACATCCCCATCTATCTCTCCCTGGACTCGGCGGAGGTGCAGGCCCATCCGGAGCTGTTCCAGCTGGACCGGAAGGGCCGGCCCGCCCGGGTGGCGGGGGTGCCCCCCGACGCCTTCTCCCGGGAGGGGCAGCTGTGGGGCAGCCCGCTGTATGACTGGGCGGGAAACCCCGGCGGCACCGCCGCCTTCTGGCGGGACCGGGCCCGCTGGGCCGCCCGGCTGTACGACGGGGTGCGGCTGGACCACTTCCGGGGATTTTACAACTACTGGTCGGTGCCGGCGGGCAGGCCCGCCACCGCCGGCCGCTGGGAGCCCGGGCCGGGCCGGGAGCTCATCGACGCCATCCGGGCCGCCGCCCCGGAGCTGTTCCTGCTGGCCGAGGACCTGGGCGACCTGGACGAGGGGGCCCGGGCCTTCCCCGCCGCCTGCGGGGTGCCGGGGATGCGGGTGCTGGTCTTTGCCTTTGACAGCGGGCCGGACAACGCCTACCTCCCCCACAACTGCCCGGAGGACTGCGCCGTCTACACCGGTACCCACGACACCCCCACCTTCGTGGAGTTCCTCCAGACGGCCGCTCCGGAGACGGCGGCCTTCGCCCGGGCGTATCTGCGCCTGCGGGAGGACGAGGGGCTGGGCTGGGGCGCTCTGGCCGGGGCGTGGGGCAGCCCGGCGGCTCTGACCATCGCCCCCCTCCAGGATGTGCTGGGGCTGGGGGGCGACGCCCGGATGAACCTCCCCGGCACCGTCGGAGGGCGCAACTGGCGCTGGCGGGTGCGGGAGGAGGCCCTGAATCCCGGCGTGGCCGCCCGGCTGCGGGAGCTGACCCGGGTGTACGGCCGGCTGCGGGGGTAAAGGGCCGCCGCCCCTCCCGGGAGAGAAGCGGCGGAGATCCCGGCGGCCGGTCAGCCCTTGGGCAGGCTGTCGGCGGTGCGGGTGAGGATGTTGATGAAGTGCTCCTCCTCCGGGCTGAAGCGGTGTCCCTTGCGGAAGACCAGGATGTCCCGGTAGGCCCGGGGGGAGACGTTGCAGCGCCGCTGCACCAGCCCCATCCGGTCCAGGGTGGCCTGGGGCAGGGGAGAGCCCCACATGAAGGTGGAGGGCAGGCCGCTGAGCAGCTCCAGCTGGCTGCCCCGCTCATAGATGGCGATCTCCCTCTTTTTCTCGTCCATGTGGGCCAGCTGCCGGGCCCGGGCCAGGGAGAGCAGGGGGACGGAGAAGTCCCCGTGGACCAGTTCGATGTACCCCTTCAGGTCCCGGTAGTCGATGACGTCGTGGCCGGCCAGGGGGTGGTCCTTGGACATGAGGGCGTAGCACTCGAACTCACAGATGAATTTATGCTGGAGATCCTTCTCCTCCAGGATCTCCATGAAGTAGGGCTCATAGACCGTCTGGAAGCGCACCACCGCCAGGTCGCACTGGTCGTCTGCCACGTTGCGGATGGCCTGGGGGGAGGAGGTCTCCCAGTACTTGTAATCGATCTCGCTGTCCAGGGTCAGGTCCTTGGCGAACTCGATGAAGGCCTGGGAGACATAGCTGGCCCGGGGGACCGAGATGCTGAACCGCTTGGTCTTGTCCCGGGAGGGCTGGAACATCCCCTCGATCTGCTCCACCTGGGTGAGGATGTTCCTGGCCCGGGCCAGGAAGAGCTCCCCCTTGGGGGTGGGCTGCACCCCCTTGGCGGTGCGGTTGAACAGCTCGGTGCCCAGCTGGGCCTCCAGCTCCCGGATGGCCTTGCTGAGCCGGGGCTGGCTCATATACAGGTTCTGGGCCGCCTTGGTGAAGGAGCCGGTCTTCTCCACCTCCACGGCGTACTTCAGATATTGTGTGTTCACGTTCCACTCACCTCAGCAGGTCCGGCTGCCACAGGGCGGGCCGCGATCTCTCGCTTTCCTCTATCTTAAATGAGAATCCCTCTGTTGTCAACCGCTCCGGTCTCTCCGGAGCGGGCGGCGGAGAAGAAGGGGCTTGCTTTTCCGGCCGGAACGCGCTATACTTGTCCTGGCTTTTTCGCCGGTGTGATGGAATTGGTAGACGTAGCGGACTCAAAATCCGCCGCTGGCGACAGCGTACCGGTTCGAGTCCGGTCACCGGCACCACGTCGTCGCGGACTGCGTATCGTTCGCGACGACGTTTTCTTTTTCAAAGCAAACGTCATCGCTCATTCACTCCGTCGCTCCTCCTTTCCAACTGCGACCCACTTCGTTGGGCTCGCAGTTGGTATGCCGCCCTGCGGGCGGCATATTTTACTCAACTAAGAAATATCATTTTTGACCGCCCGCTCCAGTGGAGCATCCTTCTGGGTGCTCCGATTTTTATTGCATTTTGTGAATTTTCTCATATAATGGCGGCAGAGCATCCCGCACTTGGCGGACCAGCTTCTTGCCCTGCCGGTCAAGCTGAGGGAGCTGGCTCGGCGATACAGAGCGGATCATGAAGTGGACACGACTGCGGCGAAGGAGGTAAACATGGGCCGGTACAGGCTTTACATCCTGAGAAGCTCATTTCAGCTCGCCGTGCTGTATTTTCCGCTTCTCGCCCTGCGTGACCTTATCCATGCAGCATGTCCATTTGCCGATGTGTTCGTTCAGTCCACCGTCAGCGCATTGCTTTGCTTTTGCGTCCTGTTTAGTGACAGCGCGAAAACCGCATGGAAGAAATGGGCCCTCTCGCTCCCGTTCACCGTGATCTTCTGGGGCGTTCTCGCTGTGACGGATCTTGATGTTCGGCTGATCAACTGGATGATCCCCGGATATGGACGTCTGTCAGGAGGCGCCGGCTTTGCGTTCATAGTGGATCTGGGGTGTTTTACCATGATGCAGGGGGTCGCTTGCCTGCTCGCCGTTGGATGCAGCGGCACGTGGAACGGAAATAAGCTCCAGAAGCTTCGTTTCGTCGTACAGGACATCGTCCTTCCGGCCATATGCGTGATTGTCCTTTTCACCGTATCGTATTTTGAGCTTACGCTGCCTGCTTACCGGTCGGACTATTATTTGATGTGCACGGCGTAAGGGCGGGAGCATCAGCAGCTTTATCCATACAGGACAGCTCGCCGCAAGCGTCATATCGCTTGCGGCGAGCTGTTTCATTTCATCGCAAAGCCCATCGCGCCACGCGGATGACCGATGGTCCGCCCCCATTTGCCGTCTGTCGTGCTCCTGTTGACGGCATGGACGGCGGCGGGCTACCATGGGGGCAGAACAGGTGAGGGGGCGATGAGATGGACGGACGGAGAGCTGCCCCGCGCTATCCCATCCTGCTCATCCACGGCACCGGTGTCCGGGACCCCGGCTGCTGGGGGCGCATCCCGGATGAGCTGCGGAGGCAAGGAGCGGCGGTGTATCTCAGCGGGCAGGACGGCTGGGCCACCGTGGAGGACAACGCCATCGTCCTGAAACGGCGGGCGGAGGACATCCTGCGAGAGACCGGCTGCGAGAAGCTCCACCTCATCGCCCACTCCAAGGGCGGGCTGGAGGCCCGGTATCTGGTCTCATCCCTGGGGATGGCGGACCGGGTGGCCTCGGTGACCACGATCGCGACCCCGCACCGCGGCAGCCGGACCATGGATGCCCTGATCCGGCTGCCCGGCTGGGCGTTTGGGCTGATGGGGGCTTTCGTCAACGGCTGGTACCGTCTGACGGGGGACCGTCGGCCCGATTTCCGGGCCGTCTGCCGGCAGTTCACCACCGCCTGGGCGGCGGAGTTCAACGCCCGAAATCCCGATGCGCCGGGGGTGCTCTACCGCGCCTGTGCCGGGGCCATGGCCTCTCCCCGGGATGATCTCCTCCTGTGGTGGCAGTACCTGATCATCCGGCGGGTGGAGGGGGAGAACGACGGGTTGGTCACCCTGGCCTCCGCCCGGTGGACCGGGCTCCGTCCCATCTGGCGGGGAGCCTCCCACCTGCATCAGGTAGATCTCCGCCGCCGGCCCGTCCGGCGGAGGGGCACGGTGTTCGACCCGGTGGAGGAGTATCTGGCCCTGGCTGCCGAGCTGAAGGAGCTGGGCCTGTGACCCGCCGGAGGCGCCCCGTGCAGGGGGAACAGGAACGGCCGCCGCGCACCCGGAGGTGCGCGGCGGCCGTTCCTGTTCTGTGCCGTGTTAGAACCTTACGACCCTGGGGGGCGCGGTGAAGGAGCAGAACTGGGCGGTGGCGTCCTTGAGCCAGAGCACCTCGCAGTTGCCGTCGTCGGCGGCGTACATCCGCTTCAGGGTGGGGTTGGTGTCCAGCATGTGCTGCCGGGCCTCCATCCGGTCGTCCCGGACGGCGGTGGCGGCCACCCGGATCCAGGTGCCGCCGTCGGCCATGCCGCACAGCTCGATCTTGGGGTCGGCCATCATCTGGGCGAAGACAGGCTTGACATTGCCGGTCTGGAGGTACAGCTTTCCCTCGAACAGGTCCACGACGCCGAAGGGGCGCACCCGGGGCTGATCTCCCTCGGCGGTGGCCACATAGAAGGTGCCGCACTTTTGCAGATACTCGTACACTTCCTGCAGATCGTTCATGGTTTGGGCTCCTTTCCAAAGCTTAAAAATTATGTCAACCGAATTCCTCCGGTCGGACCACCACGTCATGCCGGGGCACCATTTCCCAGGAAAAGCAGGGGACCAACGCCCGGGGGGAGACGGGTCCGTCCCACAGTCCCGCCAGCCGGGCCAGCTTCCCGGTGAGCTCCTCGGGGGAGAAGCGCGCCCGCAGCGCCCCCATGTCCAGGTCTCCGTCCCGTTTGGACAGCCGCCGGCCGTCGGGGGCCAGCAGCAGCGGCACATGGGCGTACCGGGGGGCGGGGAAGCCAAGCAGCTCCTGAAGATACAGCTGCCGGGGGGTGGAGGAGAGCAGGTCGCTCCCCCGGACCACCTGGGTCACGCCGCTGAGCCCGTCGTCCACCACCACCGCCAGCTGATAGGCGTACACCCCGTCGGACCGGCGGAGGATGAAGTCCCCGCAGTCCCGGAGCAGGTTCTCCGTATAGAGTCCCCGGCACATATCTGTAAAGGAGATATCCCTGTCGGGAACGCGGACCCGCCAGGCGGGGGGACGGGTCTCCATCCGGGCGGCCCGCTCTGCCGGGGAGAGGCGGCCGCACCGGCCGTCGTACACCGGCTCCCCGTTGTCCCGGTGGGGGGCGGAGGCCGCCAGCCGCTGGGCCCGGGTGCAGAAGCAGGGATAGGTGAGCCCCCGGGCGGAGAGGGCGTCAAAGGCGTCTCTGTAAAGGGAAGTTCGTTTACTCTGCCAGACCGGCTCCCCGTCCCAGTCCAGTCCCAGCCAGCGCAGGTCGTCCATGAGCTGCTCGGCGTATTCGGGGCGGCAGCGGTCGGGGTCCAGGTCCTCGATGCGCAGCAGCATGGTCCCCCCGGCGGCCCGGACGGACAGCCAGGCCAGCAGGGCGGAGAACAGATTGCCCAGGTGCATCCGCCCGCTGGGGCTGGGGGCGAAGCGCCCCACCGCCGGTTTCGTCAAGGCCGCCGCCCCCTTCCCGTTTTCTTTATCCTACCACATTTCTCCGATCTGGAAAAGAGGCGGAGAGGAAAAATTTGACGCCGCGGCGGGCCGGGCCCATGCCGCCGCGGGGACAAAAAACCGGTCCCGCTTCTTGACCCGGGAGGGAAAACAAGATAAAATAACCCTTGGATTTTTTGCGGGGGACCTCCCCCGGAACAGAGAGAAGAACAGGGAGAGACACATGCTGGACAGAGAAGAGGAACTGCGATTCTGCAAGGCCCGCCGGGCGGTGATCGAGAGGGAGTTCGGAAAGCTGAACCCCCAGCAGCGGCAGGGGGTCCTGGCCACCGAGGGGCCGCTGCTCCTGCTGGCCGGAGCGGGCAGCGGCAAGACCACCGTGCTCATCAACCGGGTGGCCAACCTGATGAAATACGGCCGGGGCTCGGACAGCCCGGAGGTCCCCGACCGGATCACCCGGGACGACCTGGCCTTTCTGGAGGACTACGCCGCCCACCCGGACCCGGCCCGGCGGGACCGGGCGGAGGGGCTGTGCCGGCTGGAGCCCGCCGCCCCCTGGTCCATCCTGGCCATCACCTTCACCAACAAGGCGGCCGGCGAGCTGAAGGACCGGCTGGAGCGGATGCTGGGCCCCGCCGCTCTGGACGTGTGGGCCTCCACCTTCCACTCCGCCTGTGTGCGCATCCTCCGCCGGGACATCCACCGGCTGGGCTTCAACAGCTCCTTCACCATCTACGACACCGACGACTCTATCCGGGTGGTGAAGGACATCCTCCGGGAGCTGAACCTGGACGACAAGCAGTTCCCGCCCCGGACCATCCTCGGGTACATCTCCCGGGCCAAGGACGCCATGAAGCTGGGCCCGGACTACCTGGCCGAGTGCCGGCAGAGCGGCGACTTCCGCCTCACCCGCATCGCCGAGGTGTACGCCGAGTACCAGAAGCGGCTCTGGGACGCCAGCGCCCTGGACTTCGACGACCTGATCCTCCACACCGTCCGGCTGCTGCAGCAGTGCGAGGACGTGCGGACCCACTATCAGCGGAAGTTCCGCTATGTCCTCATCGACGAGTACCAGGACACCAACAACCTGCAGTATCAGCTGGCCTCCCTGCTGGCGGGGGGATATGAGAACTTCTGCGTGGTGGGGGACGACGACCAGTCCATCTACCGCTTCCGGGGGGCCACCATCGAGAACATCCTCTCCTTCGAGCAGCAGTACCCCGGCTGCCGGGTCATCCGGCTGGAGCAGAACTACCGCTCCACCGGCAACATCCTCGGGGCGGCCAACGCCGTCATCCGCAACAACCAGGGGCGCAAGGGCAAGGAGCTCTGGACCGAGAAGCCGGGGGGCGAGCCGGTGCGCCTCTACACCGCCATGAACGAGAACGACGAGGCCCAGTATGTGGCGGGCCAGATCCTGGCCGACTATGCCCAGGGCAAGCCCTGGAAGGACCACGCGGTGCTCTACCGGATGAACGCCCAGTCCAACCAGATGGAGCAGGCCTTCAAGCGCAACGGCATCCCCTACCGCATCTTCGGGGGCACCCGGTTCTTCGACCGGGCCGAGGTGAAGGACATGGTGGCCTACCTCTGCGTCCTCAACAACCCCGACGACGATCTGCGGCTGCAGCGCATCATCAACAATCCCCCCCGGGGCATCGGGCAGACCACCGTGCAGCGGGCCCAGGCCATCGCCGCCGAGCGGGGGGTGTCCCTGTGGTCGGTGGTGAGCCGCCCCCGGGAGTGGCCCGACCTGCAGAAGGCGGCCCCCCGGCTGGCCCAGTTCGCCGAGCTGATGGAGGGGCTGCGGCAGCTTTCCCGCACCATGCCCCTGCCCGAGTTCTACGAGGAACTGCTCTCCCGGACGGGCTATGCCGCCATGCTGGAGGGGAAGAACACGGTGGAGGACCGCACCCGGCTGGAGAACGTCCGGGAGCTGCTCACCTCCATCAACGGCTATCTGGAGAACGCCGGGGAGGAGCCCTCTCTGGCGGGCTTCCTGGATGAGATCGCCCTGTACACCGACCTGGACCAGCGGGACGACAGCGAGAACTGCGTGGTCATGATGACCATGCACGCCGCCAAGGGGCTGGAGTTCCCGGTGGTCTTCGTGGTGGGGGCGGAGGAGGGCATCTTCCCCGGCGTGCGGGCCATCGGCGAGGCCGAGGAGATGGAGGAGGAGCGTCGGCTGTGCTACGTGGCCATGACCCGGGCCAAGGAGCGCCTGTTCATGACCTGCGCCAGCCAGCGGATGCTCTTCGGCCGCACCAGCAGCAATCTGCCCTCCCGCTTCCTGGAGGAGATCCCCGAGGAGCACCTGCGCCGGGAGGGCCGCCGGACCCCCGCCCCGGCGGACGACGCCGGCGGGTACTGGAGCGCCCCTGCCCGGCCAGAGCGCTCCGCCCGCCCGGGCGGGACGGGCTATGCCGCCCGGGGGAGCTACCCGAGTTCGTCCGGCCGTTCCGGCGGGTACGGCGCCGGCGTCTCCGCAGGCCGGTCCGCCCCGGCCCACAGCGGGTCCGCCGGGGCGGGGATGGGCTACGCCGCCCACCGGAGCGCCGCGGCGGGGGCCCCGGCGGAGCAGTTCCGGAAGGGGGACATGGTGGAGCACACCGCCTTCGGGGCGGGGATGGTGCTCTCGGTCCAGCCCATGGGGGGCGACGCCCTGCTGGAGATCGCCTTTGACCGGGTGGGGACCAAGCGGCTGATGCGCAACGCGGCCGCCAAGCACATGAAAAAGCGCGGCTGACGCCGCGGAGGGGAGAGGGGGAGACCCTTTGGACGCCAACAAGGCGATCATGGCGGTGCTGGCGGTGTTCGTGGTGCTGGCCGCTCTGGACCGGTGTGTGGGCAACAGGCTGGGCCTGGCCGGGGAGCTGGAGCGGGCCTTCGACATGCTGGGCATCATGGGACTCAATGTGGTGGGGCTGGTGTGCATGGCCCCGGTGATCGCCGGGGCGCTGCAGCCGGTGGTGGTCCCGGTGTTCCGCTTCCTGGGGGCCGACCCGGCCATGTTCTCCGGCTGTATCCTGTCCCCCGACTGCGGGGGCTGGTCCATCGCCGAGGCCCTGTCCGACGACCCGGAGCTGATGCGCTTCGGAGGACTGCTGGTGGCGGCGATCATCGGCGGGGTGGTGGCCTTCGCCATCCCGGTGTGCTGCGGCCTCATCCGGGGAGAGGACCTGCGCTGCTTCGCGGTGGGGGTGCTGGCCGCCTTCGCCGTGTCCCCGGTGACCTGCCTGGCGGCGGGGCTGTTCATGGGGCTGTTCCCGCTGAAGGCCCTGCGCAACCTGGTGCCCGTGATCCTGGTGGCCGCCCTCATCGTGGTGGGGCTGGCCCTGGCTCCCCGGAAGATGATCCGGGGCTTCCAGATCTTTGCCCGGGGGCTGGGGATCCTGGTGATGGTGGGGCTGACCCTGGGGGCGCTGCGAAAGATGACGGGGCTGGTGATCCTGCCGGGGATGGACCCGGTGGAGGACGGCTTTTTGGTGATCGGCTCGGTGCTCACCACCATGGCGGGGGCGCTGCCCTTCCTGTACTTCGTCACGAAGGCGGGCCGCCGCCCTCTGGATGCGGCGGGCCGGCGGCTGGGGATGAGCGACACCAGCCTGGTGAGCATCCTCATCAGCACGGTCACCTTCGTGCCCGCCATCCTCAACTATGATAAGCTCAATGTCCGGGAGAAGGTGTTCCTGGCGGCGGCCATCGCCACCGTGGGCAACATGGCGGGGGCCCACCTGGGCTTCATCGCCATGACGGACCAGAGCATGATCCTGCCCATGGTGGGGGCGAAGGTCGTGGGGGCGGCGCTGGCCCTGCCCCTGAGCGCCCTGCTGGGCCGCCGGCTGTTCGCCGGAGAGTGGAGAAAGAGAGGGGAAGAGACATGAATGCCAACCAGGTGGTGATGATCATCCTGGCGGTCTTTTTCGTGCTGGGAGCGGTGGACCGGTGCATCGGCAACCGCATCGGCTTCGGCCCCGAGTTCGAGCGGGGCTTCCGGCTCATGGGCCCCATCGCCCTGAGCGTGCTGGGCCTGACCTGCATCGCCCCGGCGGTGGCCGAGCTGCTGCAGGGGGTGGTGGTGCCGGTGTACCACTTCTTCGGGGCCGACGCGGCCATGTTCGCCGGCACCTTCTTTTCCCCTGACGCCGGGGGCTACGCCGTGGCCGAGCAGCTGGCGGAGGACCCGGAGCTGGCCTATTTCAGCGGTTTGGTGGTCAGCGCCCTCTTTGGCGCCGCCATCACCATGGCCATCCCGGTGGCCATCGGCGTCATCGAGAAGGAGGACGTGCGCTACCTGGCGGTGGGGATGCTGTGCGGCTTTATCGGGGTGCCCCTGGGCGGCTTCGTGGGGGGCTGGCTGGCGGGGCTGGAGACCGGCGTGATCTTCCGCAACCTGCTGCCGGTGATCCTGATCGCGGCGGTGGTCATCTTCGGACTGGCCCTGTTTCCCCGGAAGACCATCTTCATCTTCCAGCTCATGGCCAAGCTGCTGCTGGTCATGATCATGATCGGCCTGGCCGCCGGAGCGGTGGAGAAGCTCACCGGCCTGGCCCTCATCGACGACATGAAGCCCATCACCGACGGCTTCCTCACCGTGGGCAGCATCGGCCTGACCCTGGGGGGCGCCCTGCCCCTGATCTGGCTGGTCACCCGGACCATGGAGAAGCCGCTGGAGCGGGTGGGGGCGAAGCTGGGGGTGAACGGGCCCGCCATCGCGGGCTTCTTCGTCTCCCTGGCCAGCGTCGTGCCCGCCTACGTCACCATGAAGGATATGAATGTCCGGGGGAAGGTGCTGGTGTCCGCCTTCACCGCCACCTCGGCCAATATCTTGGGCCCCCACCTGGGATACGCGGCCTCGGTGAATGAGAACTACATCATCCCCATGATGGGGGCCAAGGTGGCCGCCGCCCTTATTGGGCTGCCGCTGGCGCTGTTCTTCTGCAGGCGGCTGTTTGAGAAAGGGGAGACGGCATGACACCCGACCGGGTGGTGACGGCCATCGCCGCCGTCTTCTTCGTGCTGGGCGCCCTGGACCGGTGCCTGGGCTGCCGCTTTGGCTTCGGGCGGGAGTTCGAGAAGGGCTTTGGCCTCATGGGGACGATCGCCCTGAGCATCCTGGGGCTGATCTGCATCGCGCCGGTGGTGGCCGACATCCTGGCGCCGGTGGTGGTCCCGGTGTTCCACCTCCTGGGGGCCGATCCGGCCATGTTCTCGGGCACCATCCTGGCCCCTGACTCGGGAGGATGGTCCATCGCCGTCGAGCTGGCGGAGGACCCGGAGCTGGCCTATTTCGGCGGGCTGGTGGTGGCATCGGTGATGGGGGGCGTGGTCTCCTTCTCCATCCCCACCGCCTGCGGGATCCTGGAGAGGGAGGACACCCGGTTCTTCGCCGTGGGGGTGCTGGCCGGCTTCATGGTGGACCCCATCGGCTGCTTCGTGGGCGGGCTGGCGGCGGGGCTGCCGCCGGTGACGGTGCTGCGCAACCTGGTTCCGGTGGCGATCATCGCGCTGCTGATCGTCCTGGGGCTGGCTCTGGCCCCCCGGAAGATGATCCGGGGCTTCCAGATCTTCTCCCGCGGACTGGTGGTGGTGGTCATGATCGGTCTCATCCTGGGCGGCGTGAAGCAGATGACCGGCCTGACCATCCTGGAGGGCATCGGCTCCATCACCGATGGGTTCCAGACGGTGGGCTCGGTGACCGTCACCCTGGCGGGGACCATCCCCTTCGTGTGGTTTCTGACCCGGGTGGCGGAGAAGCCCCTGGAGCGGCTGGGCAGGCTCATCGGGGTCAACGCCGTCACGGTGAGCTGCGCCCTGGTCTCCCTGTCCAGCGTGGTGCCCTCCTTCGTGGCCTATAAGGATATGAACGTCCGGGGCAAGGTGGTCATGGCGGCCATCGCCGCCTCTCTGTCCAACATGCTGGGGGCCCATCTGGGCTTCGTGGTGGCCACCGACCAGAGCTACATCCTCCCTATGTTCATCGCCAAATGTGTGGCCGGTGTCCTGGCGGTGGCGGCGGCCTGCCTGTTCACCAGTCGGCTGTTCGCCCGGGAACTGGCGGAGGAAAGGGAGCGGCAAGCAGCTCCGGAAAGCCGGTGACATACCGGTGGCAGGCGGCCCGCACCCGGGCCTCCTCCGGGAGGAAGAAGCCGTCCCGTACCCCCACCACCGTCACCCCGGCATCCCTGGCGCTCTCACAGGCGGCGGGGGAGTCCTCAAACAGGATACACCGGGACAGCGGGGTCCCCAGGCGCTCCCCCAGCAGGGGGAAGCACCGGGGGTCCCGCTTTTCCACGCCCAGCTCCTGGGCGAAGACGATGTGGTCAAAGAGGGCGGTCAGGGCGTGATGCTCCAGGCAGGAGCGGCACAGCTCGGGCTGAGCCGAGGTGAACAGCGCCAGCTGCCGCCCCGCCCGGCGACAGCGCAGCAGGTACTCCCGGGCCCCCGGCTTCAGGGGGACGGTCTCGGCGTAGGCGCGCCGGGCCATGGACATCCACTCGTCCATGATGGACTCCGGGCTGTCGGGCAGACGGTAGTAGTCCCGGGTGAACCGGGCGGCCTCGGGAAAGATGGAGTGGGCCACGAAATCGGTGTACTCCGCCGTGGGGGCCAGCCCCCGCCGGGCCAGAAAGTCCCGGTCGATGTCCACCCAGAGGAAGTTGGAGTCCACCAGGGTGCCGTCAAAGTCAAAGAGATACATATTTGCCTCCTTCGTCGGTGAGGGTGAAGCGCCAGGGGAGCAGGGCGTCCTCCCCGGCGTAGTCCACCCCGATCCGGGGGCCGGCGGCGATGCGCGGCGGCTCCCCGTCCCCCGGCCAGGGGGGCAGGGACAGGGCGGACAGGCTGTCGGCCACGAACAGCGCCTCCCCGAGGGCGATGCCGTTCTCCGCCCGGGTGAGGGACAGGGCCCGGCACAGCTTGCCCGGCCCGTCGCACAGACGCCGGCGCTGGGCGGGGGAGAGGTCCCCCCACTTGCGGCCGAAGCGGTTTTCTGCTAAAATGTCAAAGTTGTGCCGGGGCTGCCCCGCCCGGATGAGGACGGCGGCGGGCTCCCCCTCCTCCTCGGTGACCAGGTTGAGACAGTGGTACATCCCGTAGATGAGATAGATGTACACCGTCCCCGGCGGGGCGAAGAGGGTCTCGGTCCGGGCCGTGCGGCGGTAGTTCCAGGCGTGGCACGCCCGGTCCCGCCGGCCGACGTAGGCCTCGGTCTCCGCGATGCGCAGGACCAGGGGCTGCCCGTCCAGCACCCGCACCAGGTATTTGCCCAGCAGCTCCCGGGCCACCGTCACCGTGTCCCGGGCGAAAAAGCCGGGCGTCAGCCGTCCCAGATCCGCCACAGCGCTTCCCCCTTCCGCCGTCACCGGCGCGTTCATCCCCCTCATGATAGCATGAGAGCGAGACCTTTGCAAACCGGAGTTGATACACCATGTACACTGTGGATCCATCTGTCATGCGGAAGCTGGCCAAGCCCATGCTTTTCGCCGCCGCCTTCATCTGGGGGTCGTCCTTCTTCATCATGAAGAACACCCTGGATGTGATGCCCACCCTCTTCCTGCTGGCCATCCGCTTCACCGCCGGCGCCCTTCTGCTGGGGCTGGTGTGCGGAAAGCGGTGGCGGGCCTTCACCCCCGACTACCTGTGGCGGGGGGCGGTCATCGGGGCCTTTTTGTTCCTGGCCTACTCGGTGCAGACCTACGGCCTGGCGGGGACCACCCCGTCCAAAAACGCCTTCCTCACCGCGGTGTACTGCGTTATCGTCCCCTTCCTGTACTGGCTGGCCGCCCGGCAGCGGCCCGACCGCTACAACATCCTGGCCGCCCTGCTGTGCATCGCCGGGGTGGGGCTGGTCTCCCTCACCGACGCCCTCACCGTCACCTACGGGGACGTGCTCACCCTCATCTGCGCCGTGTTCTACGCCAGCCACATCGTGGCGGTGGCCAAGGTGTCCCCGGGCAAGGATATCTTCCTGCTCACCGTGTTCCAGTTCGCCTTCGCGGCGCTGTACGCCTGGGTCGGCGGGCTGCTCACCGAGGAGTTCCCCGCCGCAGCCCTCACCCGGGGCGACGTGCTGCTGTCCATGGCCTACCTGTGCGTCATGGCCACCACGGTGGCCCTGCTGTTCCAGAACGTGGGCATGGTGTGGTCCGACCCGGCCTCGGCGGCGGTGATCCTCTCCCTGGAGTCGGTGTTCGGAGTGCTGTGCTCGGTGGTGTTTTACGGGGACCCGGTCACCCCCCGGCTGTTGGCTGGCTTCGCCCTCATCTTCGTGGCGGTGGTGTGCTCCGAGACGAAGTTCTCCTTCCTGCGGAAGGCAGAGGGCAGGGGGGAGACAGGAGATAGCTCGTCCAATTAGGAATTAGGGATTGAGAGTGGAGAGTGAAGAGTTGAGAGTGGAGATAGTTCACGAAAATTAGGAATTAGGAATGAGAAATTAGGAATTTCCGGGGACGGGGCGTTGCCGCGTTTCCCGTAGGGGCGGCCCCATGTGGCCGCCCGGCGGTGTGCGGCTTCGATCCCGGACACGCTCTGGTGAAACCGCAGCATGTAGGGCGGGGGCTCGCCCCCGCCGCCTTTCGCGGAGGCGGAACGCCCCGACGATCGCTCCCGCGAGGCGCGGCGTCTTTCCATTATCTGCCCACACCGTCAACTCCGACACCCAGGCGCCGCCGGACCAGCGCAGACGGGGTTTCGTTTGCCGACCCAGGCCGTAACGGCCGGCGCAAGAGGGGGACGGCCGCGAGGTCTTGCGCGCCGGCCGCAAGCGCCAACGTCCGTGTGTTAGCCCCCATAAATGGGGGAGGTCTCGGAGGGGGCGGGGCGTATGGGTCTCCGCCGGGAGCGCAGCGGAGACGGAGATCCCATCCGGCCCGCGCCCCTCTGAGCGCGTCTTTG
>CALXCP010000012.1 GCA_944386845.1 uncultured Oscillospiraceae bacterium
TGAGGGCGTTCAGCAGATAATCGGCAATCTTCGAGAAAAATAATTGAGCGCGCCTAACCTGTGCTGACACAAACAAAAGTCACACCCACAAGGCCCCCGGCGGCATCGCCGGGGGCCTTGTTCCAAATTTTCCGCACTCTTCTGAAACCAAACGGCCTCTCCGGCCGTGTAAGGGGTGAAAGGAGGCGAGGACATGGATGACTGGTGGAACGACCCGGCGGAGCTGGCCGGGCGGTACGCCGGGGACATCTTCCGGCTGGCCTACGCCCGGACGGGGCAGCGGGCCGACGCCGAGGATGTGATGCAGGAGGTATTCGTCCGCCTGCTCCGGGCACGGCCCCCCTTCCGGGACGGGGAGCACGCCCGGGCCTGGCTGCTGCGGGTGGCGGCCAACTGCGCCAACGACTGGTTCCGCGCCCCGTGGCGGCGGCGGGAGGGCCCCCTCGCCGAGTCCCTGCCCGCCCCGGAGGGACCGGAGCCCGGCGGGGCGCTGGAGGCGGTGCTGACCCTGCCCCCCAAGTACCGCATCCCCATCCATCTGTACTATTACGAGGAGCTGAGCGTGGCAGAGATCGCCGCCGTGCTGGGAAAGAGCCAGGGGGCGGTGAAGTCCCGGCTGTTCCGGGCCCGGGCCATGCTCCGGGAGCTGCTGAAGGAGGGTGACCATGTTTCAGAAGGACTATAAACGAGAGGTGGGCGGGCTGTCCCCCTCTCCCGCCGCCACGGCCCGGCTGGACAGGCTGCTGACGGGAGAGACGGCCCGGCGCCCCCGGCGTCATCTGGGCCGCCGGGGCCTCGTGGCCGCCGCCCTGTGCGCCGTCCTGACGGTGACCGCCGCGGCGGCGGGGCCCGCGGTGTGGGACGCCCTGACGGCCCATCTGGGCCCCTTCGCCCCCTATCTGTCCGGAGGCGGGGCCAGGAGCGTCAGCGCCGGGGTGGAGCTGGAGGTGGCGGGGGCCATCTCCGACGGGGTCTCCGCCCGGGTCTATCTCACCGCCCACGACCGGCAGGGGCGGCTGGACGCCCACACCGCCGCCGAGATGGACCTGGAGGGGGCCACCAGCTGGGGGCTCTCCGCCCTGGCCTTTGACGAGGAGAGCGGCACCCTGCTGCTGGAACTGGAGGCCGCCGGCCTCACCGACGGCGGGGCGCTGACCCTCTCCGGCGGGACGCTGACTCCCGGCCAGTACTGGGCCGCCCGGGACCTGGACCCGGCGGCGGTCCCGACGGAACCGCTGGAGACCACGGAGACCGGCCACGGAGCGGTGCTCCGGCCCGACCAGCCGGGGCAGACCTTTGAGGGGCTGGACGGTCTCACCGCGGTGGCCGGCTTCGACGGGGACGGGGCCTTCCACCTGCGGGCGGTGCTGGACGAGGGGTATGAGATGACCGGCCCCGTCCAGGTGTTCGCCATCTTTGACGACGGGACCGCCTGCCTCACGGAGGCCGAGGACCGGACCCATCTGTCCGACGGGCAGGATGTGGTCCTGCCCGGGCTTGACCGGGAGAACTGGGACCGGGTGACCAGGCTCTGGTTCGTCGCCAACTACCAAAGTCTCACCGAGCCCATCGAAGGAGACTGGACGCTCTCCCTCACCGCCCGGGAGACGGCGGGTCTGTCCACCCCGGCGGGCTTCACCCTGGACGCCCCCGGCGGGGCCACGGTGACCGGAGTGTCCCTCTCCCCCCTCGGGGTGGTGGTGGAGTACACCGGCGACCCCGAGGCCGTGCCGGCGGATGCCGTGGCGGTGGCCCTGGCCGACGGTTCCGCCCCGGCGTGGGAGACGGGCCGCGCCGCCTGCTCCGGCTGGAACTGGGGGGGCGAGGGCTATCTGGTGTGCCGTTTCGCCGCCCCGGCGGAGCCGGAGGGGGCCGCGGTGACCCTCTTCGGGCAGCCGGTCCCCCTGTCATGAGGGCATAAAAATGCCCCCCGAAAGGAGAGAACACTTCCTTTCGGGGGGCATTCCCATATGCGGATTCAGGAGAGGATCAGCAGGTCGGACACGGTGTAGGGGAACATCTGATCGCTCTCGGTGAGGATGACCTCGAACTCACAGAGGACGGAGCCGTCCTCCAGGGAGACCACCTGTCCGGGCACCAGCCAGCTGTCCGCGCCGCAGGGAGTTCCCTCGCCCAGCACGGTCTCGCTCAGGCCGGCGTCGCCCCGGGCCAGGACATAGCTGCCGGTGGCCTCGTCGTAGCCGATGCTCTCCTCCAGCCCGGCGGGAACGGGGGGCAGGCCCTGGAAATCGGTGAAGAGAGAGGCCGCGTAGTCCCAAACCACCTCTTCGGGGAAGGAGACGGTGTCATCGGTGACGGTGGAGCGGCTGTCCTCCGAGCCGTAGATGCCCAGCATGTAGTACAGAGAGGCCCAGAAGAAGTCGTCAGAGGCGGGGCGGTAGCTGTAGTCCCGCTCCAGCATGCACATCACCAAGCTGTCCACCGGGGGAACGGCGCCGGCAAAGGGGGACTCGTCCTGCTCCGCCTGAGAGGCGGGGAGGGCAAAGGCCGCGCAGGAGATGAGCATCGCCGCGGCGACCAGGGAGATCAGCAGCTTTTTCATGACATCCGCCTCCTTTTCTTCTTTTCTATATTATAGCCTGACCCCCCGTTTCTTTCCTCTCGTTTCCATTACGGGAAGGTAAAAAAACAGTTACAGTCTCTTACATTCCCGGTGCCATTTTGTAACCTTTTCCAAGAACGCTGTCGAACCTTCCCGCTTTCTTGGCGAAGATGCACGATTCTCCACTGCGTGAGAAGGGACACCGCCCGGTGCCGGGCGGCGTCCCTTGCGTTCAGGTCAGTTCAGGAAGTCCTTGAGCTTCTTGCTCCGGGACGGATGACGCAGCTTTCTCAGGGCCTTGGCCTCGATCTGGCGGATGCGCTCCCGGGTGACGTTGAACTCCTTGCCCACCTCCTCCAGGGTGCGGGTGCGGCCGTCCTCGATGCCGAAGCGGAGCTTGAGCACCTTCTCCTCCCGGGGGGTGAGGGTGGACAGCACCTCCACCAGCTGCTCCTTCAGCAGGGTGAAGGAGGCGGCCTCGGCGGGCTCGGAGGCGTCCTCGTCGGGGATGAAGTCCCCCAGGTGGGAGTCCTCCTCCTCGCCGATGGGGGTCTCCAGAGAGACGGGCTCCTGGGCGATCTTCAGGATCTCCCGGACCTTGTCCACCGGCATGTTCATCTCCTCGGCGATCTCCTCGGGGCTGGGGTCGTGGCCCAGCTCCTGGAGCAGCTGCCGGGAGACCCGAATGACCTTGTTGATGGTCTCCACCATGTGGACCGGGATGCGGATGGTCCGGGCCTGGTCGGCGATGGCCCGGGTGATGGCCTGCCGGATCCACCAGGTGGCGTAGGTGGAGAACTTATAGCCCTTGGTGTAGTCGAACTTCTCCACCGCCTTGATCAGGCCCAGGTTGCCCTCCTGGATCAGGTCCAGGAACAGCATCCCCCGGCCCACGTACCGCTTGGCGATGGACACCACCAGACGCAGGTTGGCCTCAGCCAGGCGCTGCTTGGCCCTCTCCCCCGCCTGGACGGCCTTGTCCAGCTCGGCCCGGACGTCGTCGGGGATGCCCTCCCCGCCGGCCTCCATCTCCGCCAGCTGGCTGGCCGCCGCCTCGCCGGCGGTCATGGCCTGGGCCAGCTCGATCTCCTCGTCAGAGGTGAGCAGGTTCACCTTGCCGATCTCCTTCAGGTACATCCGCACCGGGTCGTCCACCCCGAAGGAGTCCACCAGGGTGTTGGGGTCCACGATCTCCTCCTCGGCGATCTCCTCGATCTCCTCCAGGGGAGGCTCCAGGTCCGCGGGGATGTCGGGCATATCCTCCTCCACCCCGGTGTCGATGCCCAGGTTCTCCATGATATCGTAGATCTTGTCCATCTGCTCGCTGCTCAGGTCGATATCCTCCAGAACGTCCATGAGCTCGGCGGCAGACAGGCTGCCCTTCTTCTTGCCCCGCTCGATGAGCTCGGTGAGCTTCTCTCCGCCGGGGACGCCCTCCAGCAGCCTCTGGATCTCCTGCTTGCTGGCCTCCAGCTTTTCCTCCATGCTGCGGCCGCCCTTCTGAGCCGCCTGCCGATCGGGATGGTCGTTTTTCTTTGTGCTCATCTCATGATCCTCCATAGCTTTTGTTCTCTTTGTATCTCTGCTGGGCCGCCCGCAGCAGGGCGGCGTCGTCCAGGCCGCTGCGGCGGAAGGCCTCAGACTGGATGACGGCTATGTAATCGGCCAGGGCCCGCCCCGCGTGGGCAGCCGACTCCGGCTGGTCCGCGAAGGAGGCCACGTGGCTCATCTCCTCGCCGCTGAGCTCGCCGGCCAGGCCGGCCAGCTGCACCTGGAGCCCCTGCTGCCACCGCTGCCGCAGCAGGCGGTACACCTTCCCCAGCAGCGGGGAGGAGAACTGCTCGGGCTCCAGCCCCTCCGCCTGCCGGAACAGGTCGGGGGACAGGAGCATCAGCCGGATGACCCCCTCCTCCGCCAGGGCTGAGCGGACGTTCTCATACCGCAGGCCCCGGGCCTTGGGCTGCAGCTGCTGGGCGGGGGTGAGGTCCCGGCGCTCCTGCTGCTTCTTCTCCCGGAAGAGGCGCCGGCGCAGCTCCTTCTTCACCTCGGCGGCCATGGCCTCGGGGGAGACGCCGGCCAGCTCGGCGGCCCGGGCGCCGTACACCTCCCGCTCCACCGCGCTGTGCAGGGAGGCCACCAGCTCCACCGCCCCCTTCATGAACTCCACCCGCTGGGCGTCGTCGGAAAGGTCGAAGTTGGCGCTGAGCTTGTCCAGGCGGTACTGGATGTGGTTCTCGCTCTGCTCCAGCAGCCGCTCGAAGGCGGCCCGCCCCTGGGTCTTAATGAGCTCGTCCGGGTCCTTGGCCCCCTTCATCTGGAGCACCCGGATCTTCAGCCCGGCCCCCTCCAGCAGGGGGATGGCCCGCTGGGCCGCCGAGACGCCGGCCCCGTCCCCGTCGTAGCAGATGACCACCTCTTTGGTGTACCGGGAGAGGAGCTGGGCGTGCTCGGAAGTGAGGGCGGTGCCCAGTGAAGCCACCGCGCAGTCAAAGCCCGCCTGGTGCAGGGAGATGGTGTCCATGTACCCCTCGGTGAGGATGATGCGGCCCTGCTTGCTCTTCCGGGCGATGTTCAGGGCGAAGAGGTTGCGGCTCTTGTTGTAGACCATGGTGTCCGGGGAGTTGAGGTACTTGGGGGTGGAGTCGTCCAGCACCCGGCCGCCGAAGCCGATGACCTCCCCCCGCAGGTCGATGATGGGGAACATCACCCGGTTGCGGAAGCGGTCGTACAGCCGGCCCTGCTCGTTCTTCACCACCAGGCCGGCGTCCAGCAGCTCCTTCTTGGTGTACCCCTTCTCCCCCATGGCGGTGATGAGGTTGTCCCACCCCTCGGGGGCCGCCCCCAGGCCGAAGCGGGTGACGGTGGCCGGGGAGAGGGCCCGCTTTTTCAGGTAGGCCACCCCGGCCGCCCCCCCGGGGGTGCGCAGGACGGAGTGGAAATACCGGGCGGCCTCCCTGTTCAGGGCCAGCAGGCGCTGCCGGTACTCCCGCACCCCCTGGGCCTCCCCCGTCTCGGGCATCTCCAGGTTGGCCCGCTGGGCCAGCAGGCGCACCGCGTCCACGAAGGGGAGCTGCTCCGCCTCCATGACGAAGTTCACCACGCCGCCCCCCTTGCCGCAGCCGAAGCACTTGTAGATCTGCTTCTGGGGGGAGACAGAGAAGGACGGGGTCTTCTCGCTGTGGAAGGGGCACAGGCCCCAGTAGTTGTTGCCCTTCTTGGTCAGCCGCACGTAGCCGCTCACCACATCCACGATGTCGCTGCGGGCCACCAGCTCGTCCAAAAAGCTGTCCGGGATGCGCAAGTTCCCCCTCCTCTCCGATGTTCTCCAGATCCTGCCCGGATATACGCCGGCTACTTCACGCTCCAGCCCTTGGGGATGAACAGATCCAGGTAGGTCTCCAGGGCGAAGCTGTCCGTCATGCCGGCGATGTAGTCGCACACGGCCCGGTCGGCCCCCTCCCGGCTGCGGATGTCCTGGTACTCCCCGGGCAGCCGGTCTGGGTCGGCCCGGTAGTGCTCGAACAGCCGCCGGAGCATCTCCTGGGCCTTGCCCTCCTCCCCCTTGGCCAGGGGGTTGGTATAGACGCTCTCGAACATGAAGGCCCGCAGCTCCTGCATGGCCGCGCCGATCTCCGGGTCCTGGCAGATCTCGCCCCGGGCCAGGCTGGTGCGGATCACGTCCCCCACCAGGGTGTTGATGCGCTCCGAGTGGGTGAAGCCCAGCACCTGGGAGATGGCGATGGGGATGTCGGTTGGGAAGATGATACCCCCCCGCATGGCGTCGTCGATGTCGTGGTTGATGTAGGCGATCTGGTCGGAGAGACGGACCACCTGCCCCTCCCGGGTAGAGGGGCGCTCCGGCCCGGTGTGGCGCAGGATGCCGTCCCGGACCTCCCAGGTGAGGTTCAGCCCGTCCCCCCCCTTCTCCAGCCGG
Organism: uncultured Oscillospiraceae bacterium; assembly: GCA_944386845.1. Classification (GTDB taxonomy): domain Bacteria; phylum Bacillota; class Clostridia; order Oscillospirales; family Oscillospiraceae; genus CALXCT01. Next base: position 6,498 of record CALXCP010000012.1, read on the forward strand.
TCCACCACCCGCAGGGATTGCTCGTTGTGCTCAAAGCCCCCGGGCATGATGGCGGCCAGCGTCCGCTCCCCGGCGTGGCCGAAGGGGGTGTGCCCCAGGTCGTGGCCCAGGGCGATGGCCTCGGTGAGGTCCTCGTTGAGCCGCAGGCCCCGGGCGATGGTCCGGGCGATGCGGCTGACCTCCAGGGTGTGGGTCATCCGGGTGCGGTAGTGGTCGCCCTCGGGCTCCAGGAACACCTGGGTCTTGTGCTTCAGCCGCCGGAAGGCGTTGGAGTAGACGATGCGGTCCACGTCCCGCTGAAAGCAGGTGCGCACCCCGCACTCCTCCTCCGGCCGGGCCCGGCCCCGGCTCTCCGCCGACCGGACCGCGCCGGGGGACAGGGTCCGGCGCTCCAGCGCCTCGGTCTCCTCCCGAAGGGTCATGCAGGCCACCGCCTTTCCATATCGCTTCTACTGTTATATACGAGGAAAATGACAAAATCCCTGCCAAAAGGGAAAAATTTTTTAAACTTTTTTCCGGGGGGCGTCCCGGAGCACCGTCCCCGCCTCCGCCGCGGAGAATTTTCCGGCGGACAGCTCGGTGATCCGGGCGGCGAAGGCCTCCTTCAGCTCCTCGGGCAGCAGGGCGTGGACGGTGACCTGGTCGGCGTACTCCGTCTCCCCCACCGCGCCCCCGAGGGCGGCGGTCTCCTGCCTCACCCGCTCCAGGAAGGGGTAGGGGCAGGTGACGGCAAACTCGGCCCACCGGCGCACCACCGAGATGCCGGCGGCGTCCAGGGCGGACTTGGCGGCCTGGGTATAGGCCCGGACCAGCCCCCCCGCCCCCAGCAGCACGCCGCCGAAGTACCGGGTGACCACGCACACCGCGTCGGTGACCCCCTCCCGCTGAAAGACGTTGAGCATGGGCTGCCCCGCCGTGCCCTGGGGCTCCCCGTCGTCGGAGTAGCGCACCGGGCCGTCCTTCAGGAGATAGCACCAGCAGTTGTGCCGGGCGTCGTAGTGGGTCTTCCGGGTCTCCTCGATGCGCCGGCGGGCCTCCTCCTCCGAGGCGGCCCTCCACACATGCCCCAGGAAGCGGGAGCGCTTCTCCACCAGCTCGCTCTCCCCCTCCCCGGTGGGGATCAGGTATTCCGTCATGGGATCACCCCTTCGTCCGGCGGGACCACTCGTCCCGCGTCAGCGTATAGAACCGGGCCGGACGCTCCGTCCCGGTGGGATCGTCGTGGACTGTGCCCCCGCGCCAAAACACGAAGCCGCTCTTCTCGATCACCCGGCGGGAGCGGGGATTGTCGGCGTAGTGGCTGCACCACACGGCGGCAAGGCCCAGCTCCTCAAAGGCGTACCGGAGCAGCTCGGCCGCCGCCTCGGGCATCAGCCCCCGGCCCCAGAAGGCCGCCGACAGGGCATAGCCCAGCTCGTCGTTGGGGGCAGGGAGCTCCGGCCGGGACCGCCCGGTGAAGCCCGCCGAGCCGATGACCTTCCCCGAGGACCTGTCTGTCAGAGCGAAGGTATGGGGGGCGGCAAAGACGGTGCGGATGATCTTCAGGCTCTCCTCCACGCTCCCGTGGGGCGGCCAGCCCGCCGGCAGACCCACCCGGGGGTCCCTGGCGTATTCGTACAGGTCCGCCGCGTCCGCCTCCGTGAAGGGGCGCAGGAGCAGGCGCGCTGTTTCCAAGGGCATGGGGATGCCTCCTTTCCTTTTGAGGGAGCAGTGGGCTTTATTTTCGCCGGGTCCCTCTCCGCATTGGGTGGTCTGTCGCGGAAAGCCCTACCGCGGTTTCGCCTGAGGGCGAGTGACTTTCTGGGCCGGCAGAAAGTCACCAAAGACCGGCTCAAGGACCCATGGTCCTTGAGAATCTCCTTTCCATCAAAACCTGTTTCTTGTCTGCATCTGGACCCGGCGCTCCGTGAGCCGACGCGGCTCTCTCCCGCCTGCTGCCGCCCGTGGGCAGTCGAAAAACCATCTGCCCCCGACAGGAAGGCGCCTTGCGGTGGTGGTTATCAGGGCGTGGGAGACCGTGCTGGGACGTTTCCAGATTTGCCGTAGGGGCGGCCCCGCGTGGCCGCCCGGCGGCGTATGGCTCCGATACCCGGTACGCCCCGCGAATTTGCACACCGTAGGGCGGGGGCTTGCCCCCGCCGCGTTGGTTCCTCCCCGCATCGGGTGGTGTGTCGCGGAAAGCCCTACCGCAGTTTCGCCTGAGGGCGAGAATTTTCTGAACCCACCCACCACCCTTTTTCGGTATAGGGGGCTCCGCCCCCTATGACCCCCAGGGTGGCTTGGAGCGTTCTTCCGGCGCTCCGTGAGCCGACGCGGCTCACACTCGCCTGCTGCCGCCCGTGGGCGGGTGAAGGGCCGTCTGCTCCCGACGGCAAGGCGCCTTGCGAGAGCAGGCGTCAGGGCGTAGGTCCCTGCGAACGACGGCGGGGGCCCAGCCCCCGCCCTACATGTTGCGGTTTCACCGGAGTATCCGGAATCGGAGCCGCCCCTTACCGGTGCGCCGAGGTCATTGCACCCTACATGTTGTGGTTTTGCCGGGGTGTGTCGGGGATCAGGACTGTCCACCGCCGGGCGGCCACATGGGGCCGCCCCTACAAAAAATGCGACAACGCCCCGACACCCATAATTCCTAATTCCTCATTCCTAATTCCTAATTTTCGTGAACTATCTCCACTCTTAACTCTTAACTCTTCACTCTCCACTCTTAACTTTTCACTCTTCCTCCCACGGCTCCCGCCGGGGGGTCCAGCCCTCCACCAGAGGGCCCAGCTGGCCGATGAGTCTGGGGGGACACAGGGCGGTAACGTCGATGGTCTCGCCGTACTCCACCTGCTCCACGCTGGCCTGCTGGTACAGCTTGTCCAGCAGCCCTCCCCTGTCGTAGGGCAGGTGGATCACCACCCGGCGCACCCCGGCGTCCAGCACCCGGCCGATGGCGGCCAGCAGGTCGTCCAGCCCTTCGCCGGTGCGGGCGGAGATGGAGACGATGTTCTCCCCGTGGGGGCGGATGTCCCCCGTCCACAGGTCGCACTTGTTGAACACCTGGATGCAGGGGGTCTGCCCCACCCCCAGCTGGGCCGCCAGCTTGTCCACCACCTCCGCCTTCTCCCGCCACTCCGGGTCGGAAGAGTCGATGACGTGGAGAAGCAGGTCGGCGTAGGCCAGCTCCTCCAGGGTGGCCTTGAAGGCGTCCACCAGCTGGTGGGGGAGCTTGCGGATGAAGCCCACCGTGTCCGAGATGAGGACGGTGCAGGTGTCGGACACCTTCAGGGTGCGGGTGGTGGTGTCCAGGGTGTCGAACAGCCGGTCGTTGGCGGGGATGGCCGCCTGGGTCAGGGCGTTGAGCAGGGTGGACTTGCCCGCGTTGGTATAGCCCACGATGGCCACCACCGGCACCTCGTTCTTCTCCCGGAGCTGCCGTTGGGTGGCCCGCACCCGGCGCACCTCGGCCAGCTCCTCCCGGAGCTTGGCGATCTTCCGGTGGATGTGCCGCCGGTCGCTCTCCAGCTGGGTCTCGCCGGGGCCCCGGGTGCCGATGGCGCCCTCCTGCCGCTCCAGGTGCTTCCACATGCCCAGCAGCCGGGGCAGCAGATACTGGTACTGGGCCAGCTCCACCTGGAGCCGGCCCTCCCGGGTCTGGGCCCGCTGGGCAAAGATGTCCAGGATGAGCCCCGCCCGGTCCAGCACCTGGACCCCCAGGTCCTCGGTGAGGGCCCGCTGCTGGGACGGGGAGAGGGGGTTGTCGAAGATGACCAGCCCGGCCCCCTGGGCCTGGACCAGCTCCTTCACCTCGGCGGTCTTCCCCTCGCCGATGAAGGTGCGGGGGTCGGGGGCGTCCTTCTGCTGGAGCACCTCTCCCACGCAGACGCCCCCCGCCGTCTCCAGCAGGGCGGAGAGCTCCTCCAGCGACTCCTCCGAGGCGTCCTCCTCCCGGGTGAGGCTCCGGGAGTGGAGCCCCACCAGCACCGCCCGCTGGGTGTTTTTCCTGTGTTCCTGTTCCGTCATGGTCCCTCCCCGCCGGGCGCGCCGGCGTCAGTCCTTCCTCAGTGCCTCCACGATCTCCCCGATATACAGGGTGTGGTAGTCCCGCTCCGGATACCACCGCTCCTTCACCTCGTCGGGGATGAGCGCCGGGTCCATGGGCTGGGCGAACCGCTTGCGGCACACCAGCACCAGCTCCGCCTCGTCAAAGTAGGGGGCGCCGCAGGCGGCGGTCTTCACTGTAAAGGCGCATACCTTTACCTTATCCACGTCCCGGCCGCTCCTGCTGCCGCACAGGGCCAGCTGCTCCCGGTGCCCCTCCCCGAAGAAGGCAAGGGTGAAGTGGTCCTCCCGGTCCACCAGCTCCTTGGTGTACCGCTGGGGGCGGATGTAGCAGGTGGCCGCCGGTGTCCCCCAGATGACCCCCAGGCCGCCCCAGCTGGCCGTCATGGTCCGGCACTCCTCCGCCGTGCCGGCGGTGATGAGCATCCACCTGTCTCCGATGAGGGAAAAGACGTTCTCGGTCAGGTCTCTCGGGTCCACGTTCCTCCACATGGCGATCTCCTCCTGTTCGCTGTCCTGTGTGGTATCTTATGCGCGCCGCGTGCAAAAAACCCCGCATCGGACTCCGATGCGGGGTTTTGTCTCCGGCTTTACTTGCCCAGGCCGTACTTCTTGTTGAAGCGGCTGACGCGTCCGCCAGTATCCACCATCTTCTGCTTGCCGGTGAAGAAGGGGTGACACTTGGAGCAGACCTCGACCCGGATGTCCTTCTTGGTGGAGCCCGTCTCGATCACATTGCCGCAGGCGCACCGGATGGTGGTCTGTTCATAGTTGGGATGGATGCCTTCCTTCATTCGTGTTCACCTCTTTCGTTCCAAATTATCAGGCACTTTCCAAAAGCGCAGGTATCAGTATAGCATGGCGGAGCGGAAAATGCAACTGTTTTCGCGGGATTTTTGAAAAAATTTTTCCGCGTCCTCACAGCTCCACCCCCCGGTCCAGCCGGAAGAACCACAGCACCCGCCGGACCACCTTCCTCCCGGTGATCCGCTCCAGGGCGTAGCGGTAGGCCTCCAGCTGAGGGCGGTACTCCTCCGCCCGGGCGGCCACGGTGGCCTCGGTGACCCGGTCGGTCTTGAAGTCCAGAAGGACGATGCCCTCCGGCTCCTCCAGCCAGCAGTCCACCACCCCCTGGAGCAGCACCTCCTCCCCCTCGGGGCAGCCGGGGTAGTAGCGCCGGGCCGGGGCCAGCAGGGAGAACTTGAACTCCCGGTGGACCCCGTCCCCCCGGCGCACCCGCGCCCCGAGGGGGGAGCGGAAGAAGGCCAGCAGCCGGTCGGCCTCCACCGCCGCCCCCTGGGCGGGGGTGAGCAGCTCCCGGTCCACCAGCCGGGCGACCTCCCCCTCCAGCTCCTCCCGGCTGCCGGCGGCGCCGAAGTCCAGATACTGCATGGCCAGGTGCTGGGCCACCCCCCGCTCGGCGGGGGTGAGGCCCCCCTCCTCCCCGGCGAACCGGGGCCGGCGCAGGGGCCGGCCCGTCCGGGCGGGACGGGGAGTCTCCTCGGCCGCCTCCTGGTCCAGCTCCCGGCCCTTGAGCTGGGTGGCGGTGAGTTTGGACGGGATGTCGGTGCACACCGCGTAGGGGTAGCGCCACCCCAGCCGCTCCGCCAGACCGGTCACCTCCGCCCCCCGGACGGGCTGGACCAGGGCAACCTCACACCGGGCGGGCTGCTCCAGGGGGGCGCTGTCCTCCACCGTGACGCGCCAGGGGGCGCCGTACTTCTCCGCCGGCACCGGCGAGGGGCAGCCCCCGGGGCGCAGGGCGGCGGCCTCGGGCCGGCACTGGGCGGCCAGCAGCAGCCACTGCCCCACCGTGTCCCGGGAGAGCAGGGCCTGGGGGTCCACCGGGAAGCCGGCGTCCTCCCACAGGCGCTCCAGCGCCCGCCGGCCGTCCGTCAGGGCACAGGTCATCACCAGCTTCTCCCGGGCCCGGGTCATGGCCACGTAGAGCAGCCGCAGCTCCTCCGCCATCATCTCCCGGAGCAGCTGGACGGACACCCCCCGCCGGGCCAGGGTGGGGCTCTGGATCATCCGCTCCCGGTCCAGCCACCTGGGACCCACCCCCAGCACGGGGTGGAAGAGGACGGGCTTGTTCAGGTCCTCCCGGTTGAGCCGCCGGGACAGGCCGCACAGGAAGACCACCGGGAACTCCAGCCCCTTGGACTTGTGGACCGACATGAGGCGCACGCCCCCCGTCTCCCGGGCGGCGGGGGCGGCCACCCGGCCCCCCGCCTCCCGCAGGCGGTCCAGCCAGGTCAGGAAGCCAAACAGTCCCTTGTGCCCCCCCTCCTCGCTGGAGCGGGCCAGCTCGTAGAGGGTGATGAGGTTGGCCCGGCGCTCCTCGCCCCCGGGCATGGCCCCGTACAGGGCCAGCAGACCGGTGCGGTCGTACAGGTCCCAGATGAGCTCGTGGGCGGCCCGGTCCCCCGCCCGCAGGCGCAGCCGGGCCAGCTCGTCCAGAAACTCCCTGCAGTCGGCCTCCCCCCGCCCCGCGGCGGCCTCCACGGCGGCGTAGAAGTCGCCGCCGCTCCCCGCCCGGAGCTGGGCCAGCCGGTCGGCGGCGAAGGCGCACACCGGGGGGCGCAGCACCGAGATGAGGGCCACGTCCTGCCGGGGGTCGTCCACCACCCGGAGCAGGGAGAGGGCCACGTTCACCTCGGTGGCGGCGAAGAAGTCTCGGTCCCCCTCCGCCTGCCAGGGGATGCCCTGCTCGTTCAGGGCCCGGACATAGTGGTGGAGCACCGGCCCCGGGGAGCGCAGCAGGATGGCCACGTCGTCGGGCCGCAGGGGGCGGTTCTCCCTCTGTCCCACGGGCAGGGCGCCGTCCAGCAGCTCCCGGATGCGCCGGGCGGCCCACCGGGCCTCCAGCAGGTTCCGGTCGGTGCGGGGGCCGGCGTCCTCCTCCCCGTCGGGGGCCCCCTGGACGTCCAGCACCGCCAGCTCCACGCAGGGCTCCGCCGCCGGGGGATCGTCCGCCCCGGGATAGAGCCGCTCCTGCTCCGTGTACTCCATCTCCCCGAACCGCCGGGACATGACGGCGGAGAACACGTCGTTCACCGCGTCCAAAATCTCGGCCCGGGAACGGAAGTTCCGGGACAGCAGCAGCTTCCGGGGCTCCCCCTCCCCCGCCTGTCCGGCGGGACGGAAGGTGCGGTACTTCTCCAGGAAGATGGTGGGGTCGGCCAGCCGGAAGCGGTAGATGGACTGCTTCACGTCGCCCACCAGGAAGAGGTTTCTCCCCTCCCGGGACAGGGCGGTGAAGATGGCGTTCTGCACCTGGTTGGTGTCCTGGTACTCGTCCACCATGATCTCCTCGAAGCGGCCGCTCCACTCCCGGGCCAGGTCGGTAGGCGCCCCGCCGGGCCCCGTCAGAAGGGCCACGGCGTCGTGCTCCAGGTCGGAGAAGTCCAGCAGGCCCCGGCGGTCCTTCTCCCGGGCAAAGGCGGCGGAGAAGTCGTCCACCAGGGCGAACAGGCCCCGCACCGCCGGCGTCACCGCCCGCAGGTCGCCCAGCAGGGCGGCGCTGCCGTCGGCAAAGCGGTCGGAGAGCTTGTCCATCCGGTCCTTGCAGGTCTTGCGGACGCTCTTCACCCGGTCGGCCTCCGGGGTGGCCTCCATCTTCTTCCGGCCCGCCGTGGGGAAGGGGATGGGCAGGGCGGCGGCCGCCGCGTCCCAGCCCTGCTCCGCCGCCGTCAGGAAGCGGTCCAGCCCCTCAAGGGTGGCCGACACCGTGGGGCCGTAGTTTTGGGACAGGCCCTCCTCCGCGTCGGTGAGGGCCAGGCACTGGGCCATCCGCCCCCGCCAGTAGCGGGCCTGCTCCGCCGCGTCGGCCAGCAGCAGGGCCCCCCAGGGGGTGTCCGCCGCGTCGGCCGTCCCGTCCAGGTCGTAGGCGCGCAGCTGCTCCGCCAGCCAGCCCCGGGGGTCGGGGTGGCTCTGCACCTTGTCGTACATGTCCAGCACGATCTGCATCAGCATGCCGTCGTCCCGGCCGGCGGACAGGGTGTCCACCAGCTGGGCGAAGTCGCTCTCCGGATCCAGGTCCTCGTAGCGCTCCTCCAGCACCTCGTTGAGCACCCGCAGGCGCAGCACGCCCCCCTCCTGCTCGTCGCACAGGCGGAAGTCGGGCTCCAGGTCCAGCAGGTGGCCGCACTCCCGGAGCAGGTCGGCGCAGAAGGCGTGGATGGTGGAGATGGGAGCCCGGTAGACCAGGACGGTCTGCCGCCGGAGATGCCGGTCCTCCGGCCGGTCGGCCAGCCGGGCGGCCAGCTCGTCGGCGATGCGGGCCCGCAGCTCGGCCGCCGCCGCCCGGGTATAGGTGATGACCAGGAAGCGGTCGATGTCGCCGCCCCGCTCCACCCGGTCCAGCAGCCGCTCCACCAGCACCCGGGTCTTGCCCGAGCCCGCCGCCGCCGACACCAGCAGGGCGCCGCCCCGCTCGGTCACCGCACGTCTCTGTTCCTCGGTCAGGGGAAAGCCCACCCTCACCGCCTCCTTCGTCTCATCTCACCGGCGCTCCGCCCGCCGGGGTCACTCCTCCCCGCCCTGCTCCACCTGCTCCCAGAAGCGGCGGGCGTCCACCCGGGGCAGCCAGCGGCGGCAGTCGCCCCCCCGGCCCTCCTCGAAGTGGCAGGCGGCGGCGTAGTCGCAGTAGCGGCAGGCGTTGCTCTGCTCCCCCCGCCAGAAGGGGTCGGCGGTGATCTTGCCGGCGGCCAGCTCCCGGCACACCTCCCGCAGGATGCGCTCGGTGTGCAGCTTCAGCCGGCCCAGCCGCTGGGCGGACACCAGGCTCTCCCCGGTGATCTCCCCCGCCCGGTTCACCCGCACGGGCAGGAAGCGGGGGCCTCCCTCCCCGGGGCGCTCCATGGCCTCCAGCACCGCCGGGTCGTCCAGGATGAGGCCGTGGCGCCGCAGCTGCCGGTCCACCAGCCTGCGCCGCTCCTCCTCGCTCATCCGGGCGCTGCCCTCCACCACCGCCTCCCGGGCGGGGAGATAGAGCACCCCCGCCGGCTCCACCGGCAGGTGGTAGAGCGCCTCCCCCTCGTCCTGGAGGGTGAAGAGGTAGAGCAGCATCTGCAGACCCATGCCGTTCCAGATCTCTGTCAAGTCAAAGGACTTGCGTCCCGTCTTATAGTCCACCACCCGGAGGTAGAGCCGCCCGTCGTGGACCCAGCCGTCCACCCGGTCCACGAAGCCCGAGATGCGCACCTGGACGCCGCCGCTCTCCACCGTCACCGGGGGCAGGTCCCCCTTCTCCCCGAAGCCCAGCTCGAAGGAGATGGGCTGGAAGTCGGAGGCGGCCAGCTCGTCCAGCACCTGATCCACCACCTGGTCCACCGCCCGGCGCAGCCGGCGGAAGAGGTAGCGGAACCGGGGGGTCTGCCCCTCCAGGCCGCCCAGCTCCCCGGCCACATAGCGCTCCACCGCCTGCCGGGTGAGCTCCCGGCGGCGCTCCGGCGTCAGGGCGGCGGGGCCTCCCTCCTCCCTGGCGGCGGTGAGCACCTGCTCCAGCACGGCGTGGACGAAGGTGCCGTACTCCGGCGCCCGGAAGCCGGCGGGACTGCGGGGCTCCGCCTTCAGACCGAACTGCATGAAGTAGGAGAAGTGGCACGCCTTGTACCTGTCCAGCCGGGAGGCCGACATGGGGATGCGGCTGCCGTACAGGGCGGACACCGCCCCGGGGGACAGGGCCCCCCGCACCCACCGGGCGCTCCGGTCCAGCCGGTCCATGAGGGGACGCAGCCCGGGCAGGGCCCGCAGCTCCTCCCGCAGGGCCTCGTCCCGGCCCGCCAGCTCGGCGGCGGGGCCGGGGGCGGACAGGCGGATGGCCTCCCTGAGGTCGGCCTCCTCCCCCTCCCGCAGGTCGGGGAACAGCCGCCGCAGCCGGTTCACCAGGAAGGAGGCCCGGCGCTCCCCTCCGTCGGCCCCCGCCGGGGACCAGGCCACGTACAGCCGCCGGGAGGGCTGGGCGCAGGCGGCGTAGACGATGGTCATCTCCCGGGCCAGTCTGTCCTCCCACCGGGGGGCCAGGCGCAGGCCATAGTCCGCCAGCAGGTCCCGGTCCTCGTCGGTGAGCAGGCCGGTCTCCCCGCTCCGGGCGGGAAGGCTGCCGTCATCCGCGCCCAGCAGGAAGAGCACCCTGACCTCCCGGTTGACGATGCGGGGCATCTCCCCCGCCGTCACCCGGTCCAGGGAGACGGGGATGGACCCCACGTCGTACTGGGACAGCACCAGCCGGAACAGCCGGGCGAACTCCTCCCTGCCCAGGTCGGCCTCCCCCAGTAGGGCGGCGCACTGCTCCATGGCCAGGCACAGGATGTCCCACAGCTGCCCGTACTCGTCGGCCAGGGCCAGCTCCCCCTCCCGGGTCAGGGCGGCGGCGCGCTCCTCCAGCTTTCGGGGGAGCTCCACCTCCTCCAGATATCTGTAAAGGGCTTTCACCTGTCCCTCTCCGGTGAGGTCAGCGTCCTTCCTCAGCCGCTCCAGAGGGGCGGTGACCCGCCGCCGGGCGGCGTTGAGCCGGTCCAGCAGGGCCCGGTCCTCCGGGGTGAACTTCCGGCCGTAGCCGGCGGGATGCATGGTCCAGTCGGCCCCCGTCCAGCGGCTCCCCCGGATGTCCCACTTCAGGGCGTAGTTCTCCAGCAGGTTCCGGTCCTCTCCGCTCAGGTCGGTGAGGTCCGTCTTGAGCAGGCGGAACAGGCTGTCGTATTCATACCCCCGGGCGGCGATCTCCAGGGCACAGGACACCAGGGTCATCACCGGCTTGCTGAGGATGTCCCCCGGCCGGGCCAGGAACACGGGGACGCCGTACCGGCGGAAGACGCTCTCGATGAGGTGGCCGTACTCCCCCATGTCCCGGGCGGTCACCGCGATGTCCCGCAGGCGGTACTCCCCCGAGCGCAGCAGCGCAAGGATGGACGCGGCGGCCCACTCCACCTCCCCCCGGGGGCCGCCGCCCCGGAAGAGGGTCACCGCCTCCCCCGCCGGGGGGGGCGAGGGCAGGGGCCGGCCGGCAAACAGATTCTCCTCCAGATAGGCCAGCGGGGAGCCCGCCGGAAAGCGTCTGGATGCCTCCACCTCCTCCACCGACACGGGCACCCCCGCCTCCTCCGCCAGCCGGATGAGCCGCCGGGCGGTGCGCCGGCCGGCGGCGAAGAGCTCGTCCTCCCCGTCCAGGGCGCCGCAGGTGAGGGCCACCGCCGTCTGATGGGCCCGGGGGAGCAGCCGGCGGAGCACCTCCTCCTGCTGGGCGGTGAAGTCGGTGAAGCCGTCCACCCACAGGTCGACGCCCGCCCCCCAGCCGCACTCCCCCAGCTGCTCCGCCAGACGGGTGAGCCGGTCCATGGGGTCCAGGGCCGCCCCGGCCAGCAGACCGTCGTAGGCGCCGCAGATGAGGGCCAGGTCCCGGAGCTTCTCCCCCTGGAGCCCCCCCTGCTCCTCCCCGGCCCGGGCCAGCTCCTCCGGGGGGACGCGATAGCTCTTCAGCTCGTCCACCGTGGCCAGCAGGCCGGTAAGGAAGGCGGGCCGCCGGGCGGGCAGGGCGTACCCCTTCAGCCCGCCGGACGCCTCCCGCAGGGCGCGGTAGAGCAGCAGCATCCGGCCGCCGCCGTCCAGCACGGGGCGGGCCAGGCCGCCGGCCTGGGCGGCCACCCGGCCGGCCAGCCGGGTGAAGGAGAGCACCTCGGCGTACAGGGACGCCCCGTCCCCGCCCCGGGCGCACAGCCGGCGCTCCATCTCGTGGGACGCCTGCTCGGGCACCAGCAGCACCTGGGGGCGCTTCGCCCCCCCTTCGCACACGCCGTCCAGCAGGCGGGCGGTCTTTCCGCTCCCCGCCCGGCCCAGGATCAGTTTCAGCATGAGGCACGCCCCCAGTCGAAGGAAGGATCAGAAATTAGGGATTCGAAATGGGGAATGACGCTCCAGTCCCCGAATTTTGTCCATTATATCACATTCCGGGTCCCATGAAAAGGACCGGGCGCCTGAAACAGGCGCCCGGTCCGGCTCACCAGAGCTGGTTTCGCTCCAGCTCCAGGCGGATCGACGCGATGGTGAGCTTCCGGGCCATGAGCTCCCGGAAGCGGACGGTCTTCTCCCTTCCCTCGGCCCGGAGCCGGGCCAGCTGGGCGGGGATGTCCTCCTGCTCCGCCGCCAGGGCGGCGGCCATGGCCTCCAGCCGGGCCAGGCGGCGGGCGGCCTCCTCCAGCCGCTCCGGCGGGATGGCGGGGCCGGACGGGGTGGGGACGGTGATGGGCTCCATGGGCGGTCTCTCCTCTCTCCTCCCGACGAAAACGGCCCGGCGCGGGGTGCGCGCCGGGCCGGGTCGGCCTCGTCAGGAGGGGTTGATGGTGTAGTTGGGGGCTTCCTTGGTGATGTAGATGTCGTGGGGGTGGGACTCCCGCAGGCCGGCGGCGGTGATCTGGATGAACTGGGCCTTGCTCTGCAGCTCGTCCACCGTGTGGCAGCCGCAGTAGCCCATGCCGGAGCGCAGACCGCCCATGAGCTGATAGATGGTGTCGCCCACATTTCCCTTGTAGGGGACGCGGCCCTCCACGCCCTCGGGGACCAGCTTCTTGTTGTTCTCCTGGAAGTAGCGGTCCCGGGAGCCGTTGGCCATGGCGGCCAGGGAGCCCATGCCGCGGTAGACCTTGAACTGACGGCCCTGGAAGATCTCGGTCTCGCCGGGGGACTCCTCGCAGCCCGCCAGCAGGGAGCCCAGCATGACCACGCTGCCGCCGGCGGCGATGGCCTTGACGATGTCGCCGGAGTACTTGATGCCGCCGTCGGCGATGATGGGCACGTCGTACTCGGCGGCCACCCGGGCGGCGTCATACACCGCGGTGATCTGGGGCACGCCGATGCCGGCCACCACGCGGGTGGTGCAGATGGAGCCGGGGCCGATGCCCACCTTGACGCAGTCGGCCCCCGCCTCGATAAGGGCGCGGGTGGCGTCGGCGGTGGCCACGTTGCCGGCGATGAGCTGCACGTCGGGATAGGCGGCCTTCACCCGGCGCACACAGTTGAGGATGTTCTGGGAGTGGCCATGGGCGGAGTCCAGGGCCAGCACGTCCACCCCGGCCTCCACCAGGGCGGCGGCCCGGTCCAGCACGTCGCTGGTGACGCCGATGGCGGCGCCCACCATCAGGCGGCCCTTCTCGTCCCGGGCGGAGTTGGGATAGACCTCGGCCTTCTCGATGTCCTTGATGGTGATCAGGCCCTTCAGGTGGAAGTCCTTGTCCACGATGGGCAGCTTCTCGACCTTGTGCTTGCGGAGGATCTCCTTGGCCTCGGCCAGGGTGGTGCCCTCGGGGGCGGTGACCAGGTGGTCCTTGGTCATCACGTCGTCGATGAGCTTGCTCATGTCGGTCTCGAACTTCATGTCCCGGTTGGTGATGATGCCGATGAGCTTGCCGTTCTCACAGATGGGCACGCCGGAGATGCGGAACTTGGCCATGAGCTCGTCGGCCTCGGCCAGGGTGTGGCCCGGGGCCAGCCAGAAGGGGTTGGTGATGACGCCGTTCTCACTGCGCTTGACCATGTCCACCTGCTCGGCCTGCTCGCCGATGGACATGTTCTTGTGGATGATGCCGATGCCGCCCTCCCGGGCGATGGCGATGGCCATGCGGTACTCGGTGACGGTGTCCATGGCCGCGCTGATCACCGGGATGTTCAGGGTGATCTTTTTGGTGAGCCTGGTGTGCAGATCCACATCGGCGGGGAGGACGTCGCTCTCCGCGGGGATGAGCAGGACATCGTCGAAGGTCAGGCCCTGCTTGAGGAACTTGCTGCTGGCGTCCAGATTGATCATTCCATCCAACTCCTTCTTTTGCTGAATTTTATCTATTTTACCCTTTTTCGCCGGGGCGTGTCAACTGGCTTTTTCCCCAATTCCCGCCCCTCAGAGAACGCTCAAAATCAGGCTTGCGTCAAAGCGGGGGGCGCCGCTCTCATCCTCTCCCCGGACCAGCAGGGCCTCCCCCTCCCGGGCGGTGCGCAACTCCAGGCTCTCCCCCGGCCAGCACTGGGCCAGATAGCCGATCTGCAGCTCCCGGACGAAGGCCCCGGGGGCCCGGCGCTCCAGGTGCAGGGCGTCGCAGGCGAAGTCGGCGTACCGGGTGTTGTTCACGTGGCCGTTGATGTCGGTGTCGCTGTAATGGAGCGGGCGGCGCTCCGCCGGGACGGTCTCCGCCGGCATGCGCAGCTTGGACAGGGTGCGCTCCTTGCACAGCTCGCCGCCCCCCCGGCCCTCCAGCTCGGGCACCGTGGACAGCTTGAGCATCTTTTTGTCCCCGGGCCGCAGCAGCACCCAGAGGGAGACCGCCTCCCCCACCTGCCGGTCCCCGGCGTACAGGTCGAAATCCCGGTACATCATCACGCCCCGGCCCTCCCGGTACCAGGTGCGGGCCACCACCCGCTCATCCCAGCGCAGGGGGCGGTCCAGCCGGAACCAGATCCGGCTGAGCACCCACACCGCGCGGTACTTCTCCGTCAGGGCGGTGCGGCCGAAGCCGCCGGCCTCCGCCGCCCGGGTGGCCGCCTCCTGCAGGTGGCCCAGCAGGGCGGAGGGGCGGCAGTGCCCCTGCCCGTCCACATCCCGGCTGTCGATCCGGAACTCATGGTCGTAATACACTGTCTTGCTCGTCCTTTCCGGGAGCGTTCTCCCACGAATGCGTTGTCTTTTTCTCTCTCCTGTGTTATGATAAGAAGCTGTGATTTTGTGGAAAGGGGGTGCCCGCCGTGAAGGGCCTCTGGAAGCAGCTGCTCCCGCCCGCCGCGCTCTATCTGGTCTTCGCGGCGGTGTGGGCGCTGCTGCTGCCCTGGGCGCTGCCCGCCCCGCCGGACCCCCTGCCCCCGGCGGGGACGCTGCCGGTGGACCGGTACCTCGCCCTCGGGCCGGAGAGGGCCGAGCCCGCCGGCGGGCTCATGGCCCCCGTCCCCTGCCCCGCCCAGGGGCGGGCGCGGACGCCGGAGCCCGTCGCCCTGCCCATCCTGATGTACCACGACATCAGCGACACCGGCGAGGGGGGCTCCACCGTGGCCTGGACCACCCTGCGGGACCATCTGCTGGCCCTGCGGCGGGAAGGGTACCACACGGTGAGCCTGAGCCAGGTGGCCGACTTTGTCCTGTGGGGGATCCCCCTGCCGGACAAGCCCGTGCTGCTCACCTTTGACGACGGCTATCTCAGCAATCACCAGCGGCTCTTCCCCCTGCTGGACGGGCTGGGCATGAAGGCAGCCATCTTCCCCATCGGGGTCCACGTGGGGCGGACGGAGTACAAGGACACCCTCTCCTCCATCACCCCCCACTTCTCCTACGCCCAGGCGGCCGAGATGGTCCGCTCCGGAACGGTGGAGCTGGGCAGCCACACCTATGACATGCACCGCTACGCCCCGCTGGAGCCCGAGGGGCAGGCCCGGGACGGGGTGCTCCCCCTGCCCGGAGAGGGCCGCCTGCGGTATTGCCAGCGGCTGGAGGCCGACTTCCGGCTGTCCGCCCGGATGCTGGAGCGGTACGCCGGCGCCTCCCCCATCGCCCTGGCCTATCCCCAGGGGCTCCACACCCCCGAGAGCGAGGGGGCCCGGAAGCAGGCGGGCTATCTCATCTCCCTCACGGTGGAGCCCGAGGTCAGCGTCCTCCGGCCCGGCGGTGCGGAGAGCCTGTCCCTGCTGGGGCGCTTCGCCGTGGACGATATCCCGGCGGACCGGCTGCTGGAGACCATCGAGAAGGGGCTGGAGAAGGCGGAAGGGGTCACGCCCGGCCCCTGATGGTCAGGGTGGGGCGGCAGCACAGGTCCTCCAGGTCGTCGTCGCAGGCGGCGGGTATGCGCAGCACGCCGCCGCAGCGGGCGCAGCGCAGCTGCACCGCGCTGTGGTCCACCTTCATGGTCCACTCCCTGCTGCCGCAGGTGCAGGAGACGCCCCCCCGGGCGGCGATGTCCTTCAGCTCAGAGAGCACCTCGTGCATGATGACCTCGTTGAGAAAGCTGCCCCGCTCCCCCTCGGGGGCGGCGTCCAGCTGGTCCGCCGTGCGCTCCATGCGCCGGGCGGCGGCATAGACGGCCTCCTCCTCCCCCGCGATGCAGCAGGGCAGGCCCGAGACCGCGCAGGTGAAGGCCATGGCCCGCCGCTTCAGCAGGTCGTGGGCCGAACAGCTCACCCGGTGGCTCTTGCCGCAGCAGGCGCAGGGGACCTCCGCCTCCACCCGGTCGCCCAGAGGCTCCAGCTCCAGGGCCGACTTTCCGCAGGGGCAGGGCAGATGGCTGTGCCCCGCCAGCAGCTGGAACGGGGTGCGGTCCAGAATGACCAGCTGCCGGCACGAGGGGCAGAGAAAGGCGATGGTCCGGGTCTTTTCCTGTTCCACGCGGGTCCCTCCTTGTTTCGTCGATACCGGTCTATTATAGCGCGTTTCCCCCCGTTTGACCAGCGGGCGGCGCGAATTTTACACAAAGTTTCCCGCCGAAACGCGGCGGGCGAGAGGAGCTGGTTTGCATGAAGCGTGTTCTCCTGCTGGCCACCGGGGGCACCATCGCCTCCCGGAAGGGCCCCAACGGCCTGACCCCCCAGGCGGGGGCGGCCGAGCTGCTGGCGGCCTTTCCGGCCCTGAAGGAGCGGTTCCTGGTGGAAGCCCGGGACCTGCTGAGCCTGGACAGCTCCAACATCCAGGCCGAGGAGTGGCAGACCATCGCCCGGGCGGTGTGGACGGGGCTGGACCGCTGCGACGGGGTGGTCATCACCCACGGCACCGACACCATGGCCTACACCGCCTCGGTGCTCAGCTTCATGCTCCCTGACCTGCACAAGCCGGTGGTGCTCACCGGCTCCCAGCTGCCCATGGACCACCTGCTCACCGACGCCCGGTCCAACCTGGCCACCGCCTTCGCCGCGGTGGAGCTGGGGCTGCCCGGGGTGACGGTGGCCTTTGACCACAAGCTCATCCGGGGCTGCCGGGCGGCCAAGGTGCGCACCATGGCCTTCGACGCCTTTGAGAGCGTCAACGCCCCCTATGTGGCCCGGGTGTACGCCAACGGCCTGCGGCCCGACCCGGCGGCCCTGCGCCCGGACCGGCCCGAGCGGCCCACCCGGCTGGCCGACCGGCTGTGTACCCGGGTGTTCCTGCTCAAGCTCATCCCGGGCACCGACCCGGCCATCTTCGACAAGCTCTCCGAGCTTCAGATCCGGGGAGTGGTGCTGGAGACCTTCGGGGTGGGCGGACTGCACTATGTGCGCCGGGACCTGCTGCCCAGCCTGACCCGGCTCATCCAGCGGGGGGTGTCGGTGGTGGCGTGCAGCCAGTGCCTGTACGAGACCAGCGACCTGTCCCTGTACGAGGTGGGCCGGCGGCTGTTGGACTGCGGGGTCATCCCCGCCCGGGACATGACCACCGAGGCGGTGGTCACCAAGCTCATGTGGGCCCTGGGCCAAACCGACGACCCCGACCGGGTCCGGGCCATCTTCGACACCGACCTGGCGGGAGAGGTCACCCTCTGACCCCGACGGGGCGGCGCGCCGGCAGTTTTCCGGCGCGCCGCCCCGTTTTCTCACAGCGCCTTCTCCACCGCCTCCAGGACGGTCTCCATGGCGCGGATGCGGGCGTATCGCTTGTCCACCGAGGGCAGGACGTGCCAGGGGGCGTTTTCCGTGCTGGTGCGGGCCAGCATCTCGTCCACCGCCGTCTCGTACTGGTCCCACTTCTCCCGGTTGCGCCAGTCCTCGTCGGTGATCTTCCAGCGCTTGGCCGGGTCGTTCTCCCGGTCCCGGAAGCGGGCCAGCTGGGTGTCCCGGTCGATGTTCACCCAGAACTTCACCACCACCGCCCCGGCGTCGGTGAGCTCCCGCTCGAACTGGTTGATCTCGTCATAGGCCCGCTTCCAGTCCGCCTCGGAGCAGAAGCCCTCGATGCGCTCCACCATCACCCGGCCGTACCAGCTGCGGTCGAAGACGGCCACGTGCCCCGTCTTGGGCAGGCGGGTCCAGAACCGCCACAGATAGTGCCGGGCGGCCTCCTCCGGGCTGGGCGAGGCGATGGGCTGCACCTCGCAGCCCCGGGGGTCCAGGGCCGAGGTGAGCCGCTTGATGTTGCCCCCCTTGCCCGCGGCGTCCCAGCCCTCGTACACCACCACCAGGGGCACCCGGCGGCGATAGAGCCGGTTGTGCATTTTGGCCAGCCTCTTCCGGCACTCCTTCAGCTTCTTCTGATAGCTCTCCCGGTCCAGCCTCCCGTCCAGCGGGCAGGCGGACAGGGGCGGCATGGGCAGCAGGGGCCACTCCTCCCGGACGGGCTCCGGGGCGGGGCGGCACTTCAGGGCGCCGGCGAGGCGCTCATACAGCCAGTCGGCCGCCGCCAGCAGCATCCCGTCCCCCGCCGTGCCGTCCAGCACCTTCCAGGGAGCCCAGTCGGTCTGGGTGGCGGCGAGGCAGCGGTCGAACAGCTCCAGGGCCCGGGGGTAGTTCCGGTTCTGCCGCCGGTCGTCCCCGCTCACCCGCCAGGCGGTGTCCCGGTCGTCCTCCAGGGCGTCCAGCCGGTCCCTCTGGGTGGCCTCGTCGATGTGGAGAAACATCTTCACCAGCAGGTAGCCCCCCGCCGCCAGCTGCCGCTCCATCACCCGGGCGCTCTCCAGCCGACGGTCCAGCTCCTCCCCGGTGAGCTCCCCCCGCAGGGCGTCCCACACCAGCTCGTCCACCCAGCCCGAGTCCAGGAACAGGATCTTCCCCGCCGGCGGGATGCGCTCCATGTGCCGCTTCAGGAAGGGCCAGCGCCGCTCCTCCTCGGTGGGGAACTTGGTGCTCACCACCCGGTAGAAGCGGGGGTCCAGCTCCCGGATCAGCGACTTCAGCAGGGTCCCCTTCCCCGCGGCGCCCCAGCCCTCCACCTGCACGATGACGGGCAGGCCCGCCGCCTTCAGCTCCTGCTGCAGGCCGGCCAGCGCCGCCCGCCGGACCTTCAGCCGGGCCTTCGTCCCCTTTTTGTCCAGGGTGTCCTCCCCCGGTCTCCAGTGCTTCAGCATGTCCGCCGCTCCTCTCCGCCGTCACGGGCTTTTTTTCAGTTTACACCGCCGGCGGCCGGGATACAAGCCCTTTCCGCCCGGCGCATACTTTTTCCCCCGCCGGGCAACCTACGGCGTGACGACGGCGAGAGGAGGCGGCACATGGACGGCAAACGCATGGGGGAGCGCACCCTGCTCCTCCCCTCCCGGCCCGCCCTGCTGAGCTGGGCCGGCGCGGCGGGGCGCAGGGAGGGCGAGGGGCCGCTGGGGGGCAGCTTCGACCTGCTCTGCCCCGACGACACCTTCGGGCAGGACAGCTGGGAGAAGGCGGAGCGGGAGATGCTGCGCCAGGCCCTGTGCCTGGCCCTGGAGAAGACCGGGATGTCTCCGGCAGAGCTGGACCTGCTCTTCGCCGGCGACCTGCTGAACCAGTGCGTCAGCTCCTCCTTCGCCGCCCGGGAGCTGAGGGCGCCCTATCTCGGGCTGTACGGCGCCTGCTCCACCATGGGGGAGGCCCTGCTGCTGGCCGCCCTGACGGTGGACGGCGGATACGCCCGCCGGGCGGGGGCGGCGGCCTGCTCCCATTTCTGTACCGCCGAGCGGCAGTACCGCACCCCGCTGGAGTACGGCTGCCAGCGGCCCCCCACCGCCCAGTGGACGGTGACCGGGGCGGGGGCGGTGGTGCTGGGCCGGGAGGGGGACGGCCCCCGGGTCACCCACGTCACCCCCGGGCGGGTGGTGGACCTCGGGATCACCGACACCGGCAACATGGGGGCCGCCATGGCCCCCGCCGCCCACGACACCCTGTCTGCCCACTTCCGGGACACCGGCCGGAGGCCGGAGGACTATGACCTCATCCTCACCGGCGATTTGGGAGAGCTGGGCAGCCGGCTGCTCCGGACCCTCTTCATCCGGGAGGGGACCGACCTGACGGAGCGGTACACCGACTGCGGACTGCTCATCTACGACCGGCAGCGGCAGGACGTCCACTGCGGCGGCTCCGGGTGCGGGTGCTCGGCGTCGGTGCTGGCCTGCCACATCCTGCCCGGGATGGCGGCGGGGCGGTGGCGGCGGGTGCTGTTCTGCCCCACCGGGGCTCTCCACTCCCCCACCACCGCCCTGCAGGGGGAGTCGGTGCCGGGCATCTGCCACGCGGTGGCTCTGGAAGTCTCTGCCGGAGAGGGGGACGGACATGGAGTATCTTAACGCCTTTCTGTGCGGCGGGGCCCTGTGCCTCATCGGGCAGGTGCTCATCGACCGCACCGCCCTCACCCCCGCCCGCATCCTCGTGTGCTATGTGACGGCCGGGGTGGTCCTGGGGGGGCTGGGGCTGTACGAGCCCCTGGTCCGCTGGGCCGGGGCGGGGGCCACGGTGCCCCTCACCGGCTTCGGCTATCTGCTGTCCGCCGGGGTGCGGAAGGCGGTGGCCGAGCAGGGGCTGCTGGGCGCCCTCACCGGCGGCCTCACCGCCGCGGCGGGGGGCGTCACCGCCGCCGTCTTTTTCGGGTATCTCATCGCCCTGCTCTTCCGGGCCAGGCCCAAGTGAGCGGGGGCGTGTCAAAACACACGGGCGGGGCCGGCACATGCCGGTCCCGCCCGTTCTCTTTTTTCCCTTATCCCCGATAGGGCCGGTAGCCCCGGCCGGTGCCCCGCTTGATGGTGCGGCCCAGGCGGGGCCGCTTGCGCCGCCAGATCAGCAGGGCGACCGCCGCGGCGATCGCCGCCACCAGCCCCACCACCGCCAGGGTGTAGCGGTTGGGGTTCATCAGCAGGTCCACCGGGTTCCAGCTGTGGGACACCTCCTTGCGGCCGTCGGGCTGGGCGTACCGCCCGTCCATCTCGCCCCCCATGGCGCTGAGATAGCCCACCACGGCGTCCCACTCCTTCACCTCCCGGCCCTGGCTGTCCCGGACGATATAGTCCTCCAGCCGGTCCATGTCGATGGGCTCCCCCCGGGCGTCCCGGGGGGTGACCGAGAGCAGGCCAAAGGAGCGGCTCTCCACCTCGCCCAGCATCTGGCCGCAGTACAGCCCGGTGACCACCCGGTAGAGCCGGTCGTCCTCGATGGGGGCGGCGGCGCCGTCGGGCAGGCGCAGCCGGGCCTCCGCCACCCTGTTGAAGATCATCCGGTGGGGGTTGAAGCGGTACTCCACCCCGGCGCAGAACAGCTGGGCCTCGGGCATCAGGGGCTGCACCGAGGCGTCCACCTCCAGCACGCTGCGCAGGTCCCGGCCGGTGAGGTACACCGAGACGAGGGGGTAGCCCGTCATCCCGTCGGCCCCGATGCCGAGAGGCAGGATGTTGAAGGCGTCGGACACGGTGACCTCCCCCACCGGGACGGTGTCCCGGATGATGCCGGCGGCGGTGACGGCCACGTCGGCCCGCGTCCCCTCCGCCTGCTCCGCCGCCCACAGGTATGCGTCGGCCAGAAGGTCGCCCAGGGTGGACTCATGCTGGGTGGCCGAGACCTCCTTCACCGTGTCGAAGGGGTAGGGGTTGTCCACCAGCACCTGGTCGAACTCCAGGCCGAAGGCGGACAGGTAGTCCTCCTCCACCACCTCCTGGTACTCCTCCACCAGGGCGGCCGCGGCGGGGTCTTCGGCCAGGGTCTCATCGATGGGCACCAGGGTGTAGTCCGCCAGGGAGACCGTCCCGTCCCCGGCCACCGTCAGCTCCAGCACCCCGAGGTTCCGGCCGTACTCGCCGGCGGAGACGATGAGGGTGTCCCCCACCCGGATGGGCTCGGTCAGGGTGGTGTGGGAGTGGGCCGAGATGATGACGTCGATGCCGTCCACCGCCCTGGCCAGCTCATAGTCCTCCCCTTTGCCGTCCTTCGTCCCCGAGTGGGACAGGCAGACCACCACCGGCTCCCGGCCGTACTGCTCCAGGGCGGCCGCCGTGGCCTCCTCCACCACCCGCCGGGCGGTGTCCGCCGGGTCGTGGAGCACCATGCCCGACATGGGGGCGTAGTCGGCGGACTCCTGCCCCATGAGGCCGAACACCGCGAAGAGGACCTCCCCCTTCTCGATGAGGACATAGTCGGCCACGCCGCAGGCGGTGAAGGCCTCCCGCACCGCCCGGGCGTCGGTGCCGTCCCCCTCCTCCCCCGCCGCCGGGGGCAGGAAGTTGGCCTCCACCAGGGCGGGGAGCGGGTCGCCGCTGTCCGCCGCGGCGCTGAGCATGGCGGCGAAGCCGGCGGCCCGATAGTCGTACTCGTGGTTGCCGAAGGTGGCGGCGTCGTACCCGAGGGCCCCCAGCATCCGCAGCTCCAGGGCGGCGGTGGGGTAGACGGACTGGAACAGGGTGCCCATGGAAAAGTCGCCCCCGTCCACCAGCAGGGCGTCGGGACAGCTCTCCCTCTGCCGGTCGATGGCGGTCTTGAGCCGGGCGGACCCGCCGTACTCGCCGCCGTCCTCCTCCCGGGTGGGCAGCAGGCGGGAGTGCATGTCGTGGGTGAACAGGATGGCAGTGCGGACGGTCTCCCCGGTCTGGGCCGGGGCGGCGGCCGCGCCGCAGCACAGGGCGGCCAGCAGAGCGGCCAGCACCAGCAGTCGGCAAAGCAGTTTCATCGCGGGGGCGCCCCCTTTCTGCCCCTATTCTGCCACAGTTCGGCCCGTTTCGCAAGGGCTTTTCCGCGCCGGCGGATGCCGCCCCCCGCGGCGGGGCACACTATCCCCGAGGTGATGACTGTGAAGCGCCATCCGCGTCCGGACCGGGAGCCCCGGCCCCTGCCCGTCTATCTCCCCGAGATCAACGCCGTGGAGTCGGTGAACGAGTGCACCGGCCTCATCCCCCGCCCCCCCGCCGGCCCCGAGGAGGAGGCCAGCTACCGGGGCCTGTACTCCACGGGACTGCCGGAAGAAGAGGCGGAGAAAAGAAATTAGACGGCAGGCAGATCTCCGGCCCAGAGGCCGAGCGATGAACAGGCGTCCGGCAAACCCGGACGCCTGTTCATAAATTAAAATAAATTTTTGACTTGACTTTTATAAAATAAAATGTTATCTTTAACTTAGTTAAAGAAAGCGAGGTGATCCCCTTGGCGCTGGAGATGGTGCCCGACTGGATGGCCGAGCTGGAGGAAGAGGACCTCACGTTCATCAAGCGCTTCCTTCTGGCCTCCGGGTCGCTGAAGGAGGTGGCCGGGGCGTACGGGGTGACCTATCCCACCGTCCGGCTGCGGCTGGACCGGCTGATCCAGAAGATCCGCATGGGGGAGGAGCAGGGGGCCGACCCCTATGTCTCCCTCATCAAGCGGCTGGCGGTGAACGACAAGCTGGACCTGGACACCGCCAAGCTGCTCATCCACGAATACCGGAGGACCGGAAAGGAGCGTACATAAATGGAATTCTCATTTCTCACCCTTCTCGTGGGCCTCATCCCCGCCCTGTTCTTCCTGCTGCTGCCGGCGGCGGCGGTGATCGCCCTGCAGGTGTGGCTGTGCCGCCGGGAGAACAAGTGGCTGGGACTCATCCTCCCCGCCCTGACCCTGCTGCTGAGCCTGGTGATCTGCCTGTCGGCGGCGGTCATGACGGAGATGGTCACCGTGGGCAGCACCATGATCCTGCCCGACGGCACCACGGTGGTGGGCCCCACCGAGTCCCAGATGGACCCCATGTCCGGGGGCTTCCTCACCGTGGCCGTCCTGTTCCTGGCCTTCAACGTCCCCACCGCCGTGCTGCTGGCCATCTGGCTCTTCACCCGGAGCCGGCGGGACCTGCGGGACGAGCTGCGGCGGATGAAGGCCCAGGATCTGGAGTGACAAGGCGGGCAAACGCCCCCGGCGGACTTTCATCCGCCGGGGGCGTCTTTTCTGTGCTCAGAGCCCGTTGACGATGTTGATGGGCCGCTCCCCCGCCGCGTGGCGGCGCAGATTCTCCCAGGACATGGCCACCTGCCGCCGGAAGACGGACCCGGTGACGCCCCCCAGGTGAGGGGTGAGCACCAGCCGCCGGGCGGCCTCGGGGGACAGGCGGAGCAGCGGGCTGTCCAAAGGCAGGGGCTCCCGCTCCATCACGTCCAGCCCGGCGCCCCCGAGCCTTCCTGACTCCAGGGCGGCGGCCAGGGCGTCCTCGTCCACCAGGGCCCCCCGGGCGGTGTTCACCAGCACGGCTCCCGGCTTCATCAGGGCCAGGGTGCGCCCGTTCATCAGGTGACGGGTCTCCGCCGTGGCGGCGGCGTGGAGGCTCACCACGTCGCAGGTGGACAGCAGCTGGTCCAGGGGCAGGTGCTCCGCCCCCAGCTCGGCGGCCAGCTCGGGCTTGGGGGTGCGGTTCCAGTAGTACAGCGGGCAGCCGAAGGGGCGCAGCCGCCGGGCGGTCTCCGCGGCGATCCTGCCCAGGCCCACCAGGCCCACCTTACAGTCGGCCAGCTCCACCATGTCCTCCATCACGATCCGGTTCTTGAAGGGGGCGAACTCCCCCCGGAAGACGGCCTGCTGGCTGGCGGGCAGAAAGCGCTGGACGGCCAGGATCAGCATGACGGTGTGCTCGGCCACCGCCCCGGCGCTGGTGCCGGCGCAGTTGCACACCGGGATGCCCCGGGCCGTGGCGGCGGCCAGGTCGATCCGCTCAAAGCCCACCCCCTCGGCCTGGATCATCCGCAGGTCGGGCATGCCGTCGATGAGCTCCCGGCCCACCTCCACCACCGAGCCGGTGTAGAGATAGTCGGCGTCCCCGGCGGCGGCCAGCCGCTCCCCGGTGGTCATGTCCAGGCCGTAGACGAGCTCCCACCCCTCCGGGATCTGGCCGGGCGCGCCGTATCTGGCCACCCGGGGCTGGGGGACCAGCATCAGCACCTTGGCCACGGTCAGCCCCTCTCCAGCCGGTCGGCCAGGGCCCGCAGGTCCTTCTCCGCCTGGTTGATGCGGTGGCCCAGGTCCCGGTGGCAGGTGACCTCGTCGGGGGTCAGCTCGTCGGCCTCCTCCAGCTGGGCGGCCAGCTCCCGCAGCTTCGCGGCAGCCTCCCGCACGGTGATGTTCTGCTCAGACATAGGCGTTGCCTCCTCCCCGGTGGGCGCTGAACATGGTCTTTTCGATGTCCAGCAGCCGCTGGCACTCGGCGGTGATGTCGGCCCCGATGGCCTCCAGCTCGCCGGCCAGCCGGTCCAGCTCGGCCTCCCCGGCCCCGCAGGCCTTCAGCCCGGCGCAGACGCGGCTCAGCTCCCGGAGCCGCGCCCCCTGGCGCAGGCCCTCGTCATAGTCCACAGAGATATAGGACATGGTATCCCTTCCTTTCCTGTTTTCCGGACAGAGGCGCCCCCGGCCCGGGGCCGGGGGTGCCTTGACTGTCTGTATTGTACACACATTCGGCGGGTTTTGCAAGGGGGTCACCCCTCCTCGCCGGAGAGAAGGATGCGGTCGTCGTCCAGGGCCCGGCCCGCCCCCCGGTGGAAGCGCTCCAGCAGGTCGGCCACCGTCATGCCGGCGCGCTCCTCCCCGCTGACGTCCAGCACGATGCGGCCCGAGTCCATCATCAGAGTGCGGTTGCCCATGGCCAGGGCATCCTGCATGTTGTGGGTGACCATCAGGGTGGTGATGTGGTTCTCCTCCACCACCCTCCGGGTGATGTCCAGCACCTTCTCCGCCGTGGCCGGGTCCAGGGCCGCCGTGTGCTCGTCCAGCATCAGCAGCCAGGGCGGGTCCATGGTGGCCATGAGAAGGGTCAGCGCCTGCCGCTGCCCGCCGGAGAGCAGGCCCACCGGCTGCTTCATCCGGTCCTCCAGCCCCATGTCCAGCTGGGAGAGCTGGTCCCGGAAGCGGTCCCGGTCGGCCTTGGTCATGTGGGAGAACCAGCCGCCGCTGCCCGCGGCCAGGGCCAGATTCTCCTCGATGGTCATGCCCGGGGCGCTGCCCCGCATGGGGTCCTGGAACAGCCGGCCGATGTGCCTGGCCCGCTTGTACTCGGGCATGAAGGTGACGTCCTTCCCGTCCACCACGATGGAGCCGCTGTCCACATAGAAGCTGCCCGAGATGGCGTTGAACAGGGTGCTCTTGCCCGCCCCGTTGGAACCGATGATGGTGACGAAGTCCCCGGGGGCCAGGTGGAGGGACAGGTCGGTGAGGGCCCTCTTCTCATTGACGGTGCCCGGGTTGAAGGTCTTGGAGATGTGGGAGATGGTCAGCATTTCCCCTCGCCCCCTTTCGCCGCGGCGGAGCGGTAGGTCAGCCGGCGGCGGATCTCGGGCCAGCGGCTCTTCAGATAGGGCCCCGCAATGGCCAGCACCACGATGACCGAGGAGACCAGCTTGAGCATGAAGGCGGGCATGTCAAAGCGCAGGGCGATGGTGTACACCAGCCGGAAGATGAAAGCGCCCAGCACCACTCCGCAGGCCCGGGAGAGGATGCCCCCCCGGCCGAGGATGGTCCCCCCGATGAGCAGGGAGGCCAGGGCGATGGTCACCATGCCGGTGCCGATGTTCACGTCGGCGGAGCGCTGGGACTGGGCCAGCAGGCAGCCGGACAGGCCGGTGAAGGCGTTGGCCACGCACAGGCCCACGATGGTGGTGAAGGCCGGGTTGATGGAGGAGGAGCGCACCATGTCCGGGTTGTTGCCGGTGGCCCGGATGGCCAGGCCCAGCCGGGTGTTCAGGAACAGGGTGAGGAAGGCCACCACCAGCACCACGGCGATGACGGCCACCACCAGCTTGTACTGGCCGGCCAGCGGGGTGCCCTCCAGCAGGTCCTGCATGAGGGTGAAGACGGTGGTGGTCTTGTTCATGTTCAGCAGGGACGAGCCGCTCATCACCGCGATGTTGATGGAGTAGAGCCCGGTGTTGACGATGATGCCGGCCAGCAGGCTGTCCACCCCCATCTTGGTCTGGAGCAGGGCGGTGATGAAGCCGGAGCACACCCCCGCCCCCATGGCGGCGAAGATGGCCAGGAAGGGGTGGCCCGAGATGGCCACCACCGCCCCCACCGCCGCCCCGAGGGTGAAGCACCCGTCGGTGGACAGGTCACACACGTTGAGCATGGTGTAGCTTAAAAACAGCGCCAGGACAGTGAGCGAACAGATGAGCCCCAGCTCCAGGGCGGTCTGGATCAGCGCCAGGTCCATGGCGATCCCTCCTTCCACTCGCGGCGGAGGAGCCGGAGCGTCGCTCCGGCCCTCGCCGCCTTTCGGTCTCCCGACGGAACATCGGTTTGACCAATTCCTAATTTCTAATTGGATCCGTTACTGCGCCAGGTCGTCGAAGCTCTCGGCGGTGGTGATGGGCTGCACCGCGGTGCACATGGGGGCGAAGAGTTCGGCGATGGTGTCGTAGTCCAGGCCCAGGGCCTCGCAGGTCTCGGTGTTGACGGTGGCGGTGCCGTTGTCGAAGGTCATCACCGGGGTGGAGGCGGGGTCGGCCCCATTCACGAGGATGTCGGCGATCATGTTGGCGGTCTCCACCCCGAGGTTGGCGTAGTCCACGCCGTAGCCCAGGAAAGCGCCGTTGAGGGCGAAGGAGTCGGCCCCGGTGTAGTGGGGGATGCCCGCGTCGATGAAGGTCTCATAGATGGCCAGCTCGGCCATCATGATGGTGTTGTCGGTGGGGGTGAAGACGGCGTCCACCCCGTCGGACACCAGGGCCTGGGCGGCCAGCATCACC
>CALXCP010000013.1 GCA_944386845.1 uncultured Oscillospiraceae bacterium
ATCCTCAACCCCAACGCCCGCTCCACCTATAAGATCGGGATGCGCAACTCCAGCTTCTCCCGGGGCTCCGTCCACTACGTGGGCAGCGAGATCCGGGCCGTCATCCTCAACAAGATGCACCTGTCCCTCGGGGACACGGTGTGCGTCATCTCGGGGGCGTCCATCGCGGTGGAATCCGCCCTCATCGCCGCCGAGGGCACCGTCATCGCCGTGGAGTACAGCCAGAGCGACCGGCAGACGGTGGAGGAGAACGTGCAGCAGTTCGGGCTGAACAACGTGGTGGTGGTGGACCATGTGGACGACCGGACCATGGCCGGGCTGCCCGTGCCGTCGCTGACCATGCTGGTGGCCTCGGCCAGCATGGAGCAGGAGATCGAGTGCCTGCTGCGCCTGAACCCCCACATGGAGTTCGTCATCTACACCCTGGACTTCCGGTGCGCCGCCGCCATCCCCGACCTGTTCCGCCGCCTGGGCATCGGGGAGACCGAGGTCATCCAGCTCGCCGTGTCCAAGCTCACCCCCAAGAACACCTTTGAGACCGAGCCCGCCCCCTGGATCATCTGCGGCCGGGCATAAGGCCGTCCCCGCCCGGGGGCACGCGGAGGCGCTCCGCGTGCCCCCGGGCTTTTGCGTTGCGCGGGGGATATTTCACAAGATCTCCCCCGCAAATTTGTGCAACAAATTCGCCGACCCTATGCTGGCAGTTAAAGGCTTTTTCCGACGGACGATGGTATAATGAGGGCAGATCCCGGGGCCGGCCGCCCGGTCCCGGTGGCACAAACGGAAAGGAGCCTTGAACATGAAGAAATTTCTCGCGCGCATCCTGGCCGCGGCCATGGTGCTGGGGATGCTGACCGTCTCCGCCCTGGCCTATGACCTGCCGGACAACTCCCTGCTGCAGGCCAGCAGCGCCAGCACCGGCACCGCCGCCGTCACCGACTGGGAGGGGGAGAGCCACACCGTCTACCGCTACCCCGCCGGCACCGTGTTCTCCGTCAAGACCGGCATGACCAACTTTGCCATGGTGACCGACCTGTCCACCGGGGACACGGTCCCCATGGTCCCCCAGCAGCAGTTCACCCTGCCCGAGACGGGGGCCTACCGGCTGACCGCCTATGACCAGGGCATCTGGACCACCACGGCCTACGTCATGGCGGAGGGCGCCCCCATCCCCGAGCCCCAGCCCAAGCCGGAGCCCGAGCCGGAGCCCGAGCCCGAGCCCGAGTGGTATGAGACCGGCACGATCTACGAGGTCGAGCCCTTCTACGTGGAGTATCTGGGCAGCAACATGCCGTCCAGCGGGATAAGGGATGTCACCATCAACGGGGATACCGTCGCTGTGTCCATCTATCCCGCCGGCACTCTGTTCCAGCCCTTCTATCCCCTGAGCTTCGGGGAGATCCTGTGCTATGAGAACGGCGAGCTCATTTCCAGATACTTTGACCCGAGAAGCGACGGGCTGCCCGCCGATGGCGTCTACCGGATCGGGGTGTACAGCGCCTACTATGGGCACGAGGGCGACATCTGGGTCACCGCCGAGGGCTCCGGCACCGCTGTGGAGCCCGAGCCGGAGCCTGAGCCCGAGCAGCCCGCCCAGACCTTCACCGACGTGGCCCCCGACGCCTGGTATTACAGCTTCGTGGAGACGGTGGCCGAGAAGGGCCTGTTCGCCGGCAACGGGGACGGCACCTTCGCCCCCGAGAACAACATGACCTACGCCGAGTTCCTGGCCGTCCTGTTCCAGTTCTCGGGGGACACCCTGCCCGCCGTGACGGGGGACAACTGGTACGACAGCTATGTGGAGTGGGCCCAGCCCATCCTGCCCGCCGGCATCGCCGACGGCTTCGACCCCGAGGCCGCCATCACCCGGCAGGACATGGCCGCCCTGTTCGGCACCTTCCTGAGCCTGTACGACTACTCCGCCGAGCCGGTGAACTCCGGCAGCCCCAGCTTCTCCGATGAGGGCAGCATCGCCGACTACGCCAAGGGCGGCGTGGCGCTGTGCTATCAGCTGGGCATCATGAACGGCAACGACGACGGCACCTTCGCCCCCGGCAGCAACGCCATCCGGGCCGAGGTGGCCGTCACCATGGTCCAGATGGCCCGGGTCATGGGCCGCTGAGCCAGTCAGAGAACCATCCGAAAGATACGGGGCGCGGCCAAAGGCCGCGCCCCGCTTTGTGTGATTTCACCATTGACATCTGTCCGCGAGAGAAGTATAATCTCAACCAGATATCCAAAGATGATGAGGGAGACAGTAGGGTCTGGCCGAACGTCTCAGCGAGCCGGGGGCGGTGGGAGCCCGGCGCCAGTAGGCCCCTCCTGAAGATCACTCCGGAGTCGCAGCCCGAACCGCCGAGGCGCAGTAGGTGCTGCCGGTTTTCCCCGTTACCGGAAGCGCATATGTCGGTATGCAGGTAACGGGTGGTACAGCGACGCTTTTTCAGGCGCTCGTCCCTTTACGGGGCGGGCGCCTGTCCGTTTTTCCCGGCATACCCTGAGGAGCGTGGATTTGATATGAGAGACATCGTGGAGATCCGGTGGCACGGCCGGGGGGGCCAGGGGGCCAAGACCGCCTGCCTGCTGCTGGCCGACGCCGCCTTTTCCTCCGGCAAGTACGTCCAGGGCTTTCCCGAGTACGGCCCGGAGCGGATGGGGGCCCCCATCACCGCCTATGACCGCATCAGCGACGCCCCCTGCACCATCCACTCCAACATCTACGAGCCCGACTACGTGGCGGTGGTGGACGAGTCGCTGCTCTCCAGCGTGGACGTGACCCACGGCCTGCGGCCCGAGGGGGCGGTGATCGTCAACTCCGCCCGGACGCCCGGGGAGCTGCGCCCCCTGCTCCGGGGGTGGACGGGCCGGGTGTACACCATCGACGCCCGGCACATCTCCCAGGCCTGCCTGGGCCGGTACTTCCCCAACACCCCCATGCTGGCCGCCGTGGTGAAGGTCAGCGGGGTGCTGGAGCCGGAGCGGTTCCTGGCCGACATGGAGGTCAGCTTCCGCCACAAATTTGCCGCCAAGCCCCAGGTGATCCAGGGCAACCTGGACTGCCTGGCCCGGGCCATGAAGGAGGTGCGGGGCCTGTGAAAAGCGCCAGAGACATCCACGAGAACACCCCCTGGCAGGAGCTGACCCCCGGGGGCGAGATCTATGAGCCGGGCACCTCCCGGCTGGTGCGCACCGGCGAGTGGCGCTCCGACGTGCCGGTGTGGGACCCCGCCCGGTGCAAGCAGTGCCTGCTGTGCGCCCCCTTCTGTCCCGACTCCTCCATCCCCGTGAAGGACGGGCGCCGGGGGGACTTCGACCTGGACCACTGCAAGGGGTGCGGCATCTGCTGGAAGGTATGTCCCTTCCAGGCCATCCGCATGGAAGAGGAGGTGCGGTGAATGAGCATCCGTGAACGGCTCAGCGGCAACGAGGCGGTGGCCCACGCCATGCGGCAGATCGACCCCGACGTGTTCGCCGCTTTCCCCATCACCCCCTCCACCGAGATCCCCCAGTACTTCGCCCAGTATGTGGCCGACGGGCGGGTGCACACCGAGTTCGTGCCGGTGGAGTCGGAGCACTCCTCCATGTCCGCCTGCATCGGGGCCCAGGCCGCCGGCGCCCGGGCGGTGACGGCCACCTCCTCCTGCGGGCTGGCCTACATGTACGAGATGCTGTACGTGGCCGCCTCCGCCCGGCTGCCCATCACGCTGGCGGTGGTGAACCGGGCCCTGTCCGGCCCCATCAACATCAACAACGACCACTCCGACTCCATGGGGGCCCGGGACGCCGGGTGGATCCAGCTCTACGCCGAAAACAACCAGGAGGTCTACGACAACTACCTCCAGGCCATGCGCATCGCCGAGACCCCCGACGTCCGTCTGCCCATCATGGTGTGCCAGGACGGCTTCATCACCTCCCACGCGGTGGAGAACATCCTGCTGGAGGAGGACGGGGCCGTAAAGGCCTTCGTGGGGGAGTACCGGCCCGAGCACTATCTGCTCAAGCCGGGGGAGCCCATGGCCGCGGGGGCCTATGACACCTCCCCCTTCTACATGGAGCACAAGGTGCAGCAGGCCCGGGCCATGGTCAACGCCCGCCGGGCCATTCTGGACGTGGCCGCCGACTTTGAGCGGACCTTCGGCCGGCGCTACGGCTTTCTCGAGGAGTACCGCATGGAAGACGCCGAGACCGCCCTGGTCCTCATCGGCTCCACCGTGGGCACCGCCCGGGCCTGTGTGGACGCCCTCCGGGCGGAGGGCCGGAAGGTGGGCCTCATCAAGGTGCGGGTGTTCCGCCCCTTCCCCGCCCCGGAGCTCGCCGCCGCCCTGAGCCGGGTGGCGGCGGCGGCGGTGCTGGACAAGAGCGAGGGCTTCTCCGGCTGCGGCGGCCCCCTGTTCGCCGACACCCGCAGCGCGTGCTATGACCTGCCCCGCCGGCCCGCCCTCATCGACGTGGTCTACGGTCTGGGCGGCCGGGACTGCACCGTGGACGACCTGCGCCGGGTGTACGACCACCTGGATGACATCCGCCGCTCCGGCGAGACCGGGCCCGTCTATCTCCACATGGGCCAGCGCAGCAGCGAAAAGGAGGTGCTCTGAGATGCCCTTTCAGCCCTATGACCACAAGCAGGAGCTCTCCAAGCCCGAGCGTTTTGTGGGCGGACACCGCCTGTGCGCCGGGTGCGGCGCCGGCATCGTTTGCCGGGGGATCATGCGGGCCCTGGACGAGGGGGACCGGGCGGTGGTCTGCAACGCCACCGGCTGTCTGGAGGTGTCCTCCTTCCTGTACCCCTATACCTCCTGGACCGACTCCTACATCCACTCCGCCTTTGAGAACACCTCGGCCACCTGCAGCGGGGTGGAGGCGGCCTATCACGCCCTGAAAAAGCGGCGGAAGGTGGACGAGAACTTCAAGTTCCTGGCCATCGGCGGAGACGGCGGCACCTACGACATCGGGCTGCAGTCCCTGTCCGGCGCCATGGAGCGGGGGCAGGACATGGTCTACTTCTGCTATGACAACGAGGCGTACATGAACACCGGGGTGCAGCGCTCCTCCGCCACCCCCCGGTTCGCCGACGCCACCACCTCCCCCTCCGGGAGGCAGTCGGCCGGCAAGGGCCAGAACAAGAAGGACCTGACCCGGATCATGGCCGCCCACCGCATCCCCTATGTGGCCCAGACCACCTTCCTGAGCAACTTCAAGGACTTCCACCAGAAGGCCCGCCGGGCCATCTACACCCCCGGCCCCGCCTTCGTCAACGTGCTGGCCCCCTGCCCCCGGGGGTGGCAGTACTCCCCCGAGCTGCTGCCCGAGCTGTGCCGCCTGGCGGTGGAGACCTGCGTGTGGCCCCTGTACGAGGTGGCCGACGGGGTTTGGCACCTGAACTACATCCCCAAGCAGAAGCTCCCGGTCACTGAGTTCATGAAGCTCCAGGGCCGCTTCCGCCACTGCTTCCGGCCGGGCAACGAGTGGACGCTGGAGGCCGCCCAGCAGTACGTGGACCGGCAGTGGGAGGACCTGCTCTCCCGCTGCAGCTGATCCCCTCCAAAAAAGGACCGCGGCCCCCGGATCGTACCGGGGGCCGCGGCTCTTTCGTCTCTGTTCAGGCGGAGCTGCGGGCGGACAGGGCCGCCGACGGCCGTCCGCCGGACCAGCGCCCCCCATACCGGAGCAGCCGGTCCCACGCCCGTTCCAGCTCTCCCGCCATGGGATCCGCCCGCTTCCGCCCCAGACAGGCCGTCAGCGCCGGGGCCCGGCCGGCCAGGGAGATGGCCTGGAGCCCGTGCCGCCCGGCGGCAGTCCCGGGGAAGAGGCCCACCCCCAGCCCGTTGGCCACGAAGGCGACCGCGTCATCCACCCGCTCCTGCACGGCGGCGGTCCGGCAGACGATGCCGTTCCGGGCCAGATACTCGTCGGCCGCCGCCTGGATGGGACTGCCCGCCGGCAGACGGACCAGCTCCAGCCCGTTCAGCCGCTCCGGCTCCACCTGGGGCCGCCCCGCCAGGGGGTGCCCCCGGGGGACGAAGAGCCGCAGTTCCACCGTGTACAGCGGCCGGCACTCCACCCCGGCCCCCCGGGGGGCCGTACACAGCACCAGGTCAGCCTCCCCGCTCTCCAGCATGCCGGTGAGCTCCGGCTCCCGCCGGTAGCACAGGGACAGCCCCGCCGGGTCGTATTCCCCGCCGGCGCAGCAGTCCTCCAGGAAATCGTGCAAAAACTGCTCTGTCAGGTCCGGGGCGCACCCCACCGTGAGCCGCCGGGCGCTGTCCTCCCGGAGGGAGCGCACCTCGGCCACCGCGTCGGTCAGGCGGGTGAAGATGTCGTTCACCCGGCACAGGAAGGTCTCTCCGGTCTTGGTGAGGATCAGCCGCTGGCCCCGGCGGTGGAACAGCTCCACCCCCAGCTCCCTCTCCAGCGACGCGATGGCATAGCTCAGGGCGGGCTGGGAGATGAACAGGGCCTTGGCCGTCCGGGTCAGGTTCCAGTCCTTGTTCCGGGCCAGCGCCCGGAAGTATCGCAGCTGCTGCAGCGTCATGAGGGGCTCCTCCTTCCCGCCGGCGGCTTCGCCGCCGGTCCTTTCCTCCATGGTACCGGAAGCGGCCCCGGGCCACAAGGGGGCCCGCTGTTTTGATATGTCGCCCCGCTATGGTCCCGCAGGTCCTTTTCCCCCCGCTCCAGTCCGGTGCCGTGGCACCCCTCCTCCCTGTGTCACGCCAGCTTTTCCAAGACGTGACAGCGAGTCATATATTGTATCAACCGGCTGATAAGAAAAAGTTATCAGAAATTTTCTCCTCAAAGAGGGCCGCGGCCCCCGGTACGATCCGGGGACCGCGGCCCTCTGTATCTCATTTCCGGGGCATCGCCCCGGCCGTACAGCCTCTCAGGGGGCGGGGACCCCCCAGGCCCGGACCGCCGTCTCCCCAGCGGCCAGGCGCTCCTCCGCCCGGGCGGCCAGCAGCCGGGCCACCCCCCGGGCGGCCCAAGCGGCGTAGCGCAGGTCGGTCTCCGGGCCGGGGGCCTCCGCCCCGTAGGCGGCGTGGAGAGCGTCCAGCCAGCCGGCCAGCTCCTCCTCCCGCCCCGGCGGGGGGACCGCCCGGGGCCCCGGGACGGGCCGGGGCGGATGGGCCAGCAGCAGGGCCTCCTGCTTCAGCTCATACCGCCGGTGGTCGGCCAGGGTGCCGCCGAAGCTCTCGTTGTGGGGGTGGGTGAAGAAGTCCTCCAGATAGTGGAGCTGCCACCCCAGCCGGAACCGGGCCAGCGGCCCAAGCTCCCGGCGCCGGACCAGGCCAGCCAGCGCCCGGGCGGTGCTCTCCCGGCGGCCCCGGAAGGTGTGTCCCCTGCAGTAGGTCGTCATCAGGATGTCGGGCATGACGCTGCCCGCCCGGAGCCAGAAGTCGGGCCCCGTCCCCAGGGCGGCGGCGGTGAGGTCGGCCATGCGCAGGTGCCCCAGCTTGGTCATGACGCCGCCTCCTCTCCCCGGGCGGCGGGGACAATGTCCCCCACCCCCTCCAGGATCAGCCTGGGGCGGTAGGGGAAGGCCTCCGCCTCCGCCCGGCCGGTGACCCCCGAGAGGACCAGCACGGTGTCCAGCCCCGACTCGATGCCCGCCACGATGTCGGTGTCCATCCGGTCGCCGATGATGGCGGTCTCCTCCGAGTGGACCCCCAGCAGCCGCAGCCCGGTGCGCATCATCAGGGGGTTGGGCTTGCCCACGAAGTAGGCCGTCTTGCCGGTGGTCAGCTCGATGGGGGCCACCAGCGCCCGGCAGGCGGGGACGATGCCGTCCTCCACCGGGCCGGTGAGGTCGTAGTTGGTGCCGATGAGCCGGGCCCCCTGCTGCACGAAGCGCATGGCCTTGGCCATGTTGTCATAGCTGTAGCCGGTTGTCTCCCCGATGATGACGTAGTCGGGGTCCACCTCGTTGATGTTGATGCCCGCGTCGTACAGGGCGTTGAGCAGGCCGTGGTCCCCCACGGCGTACACCCCCGCCCCGGGCATCTGGCCGGCGATGAAGCCGGCGGTGGCCAGGGCACTGGTGTAGAAGCGGCTCTCGTCCACCTCCAGCCCCATCCGGGCCAGCCGCTTTTGCAGCTCCCGGGGGGTGTGGCGGCTGGAGTTGGTGAGGAAGAGGAAGCGCTTTTCCTCCCGGTACAGCCAGTCCACGAACTCCCGCACCCCGGGCAGCAGACGGCGGCCCTGGTAGATGACCCCGTCCATGTCGATGAGGAATCCCTTTTTCCCTCTCAGCTGTTCCATGACGCCTCCTCGGTCACAGCCGGGCCGCCGCGTCCATGGCCAGGGCGGAGCGCTCGCACTCCCCCGGGTCCATGGTCAGCTGCCAGCACAGGGGGCTCCCCTTCATGCGGGCGGCCGCGTAGCTCAGGCCGTTGGTCCTCTCGTCCAGGAAGGAGCAGTCGATCTGCTCCGGGTCGCCCAGCAGGACGATCTTGGTCCCCGCCCCCGCCCGGGTGATGATGCCCTTGATCTGCTTGGGGGTGAGGTTCTGGGCCTCGTCCACGATGAGGTAGGTGTTCACGAAAGAGCGCCCCCGGATGAAGTTCATGGCCTCGGTCTGGATGATGCCCCGCTGGAAGATCTCCTCGATGCGATCCTTGAGCTGCACCTCGTCCCGGTAGCGCTCCGCCTCGTCGGAGTCCAGCAGCTGCTCCAGGTTGTCGATCACCGGGCGCATGAGGGGGGAGATCTTCTCCTGCTCCCCGCCGGGGAGAAAGCCGATCTCGCTGTCAAACTGGGCGTTGGGCCGGGTGACCAGCACCTTCCGGTACTCCCCCGTCGGGTGCTCCAGCAGCTTCTCCAGCCCAACCGCCAGGGAGTAGAAGGTCTTGGCGGTGCCCGCCACCCCCTTGACGATGACCAAGGGGGCCCGCCTGGCGGGCTGCATCAGAGCCTCTTGGAGGAAGTACTGGCCCGCGCTGCGGGGGGTGACGCCGTAGGGCCTGCTCTTCAGATAGGTCAGCGGGACGATCCGGTCCCCCTCCACCCGGCCCAGGTGGGTCTTTTTGGTGGACTGGTCCGCCCGGAGGACCACAAACTCGTTCTCCGTCAGGGCGGGGAGGGCGGGCTCATCCCGCCCGTCCAGGCAGTACACCTCGTCCCGGCCGATGCCGTGTTTTTTGAACTCCTTGAAGCGGTCCTCGGGGACAAAGCACTCGCTTCGGCCGGTGTACTGGGCCTGGGCCCGGCTGACCTGCTCGGTGGTGAAGTCCTCGGCGCTCACCCCCAGGGCCTCCGCCTTGACGCGCCGCACGATGTCCTTGGTGACCAGCACCACCGGCTGTCCCCGCTCCCGGCAGGCCAGGCACGCCTGGAGCACCCGCTCGTCCCTCCGCTCCGTCTGCGTCCCGCCGCCGTCGGCGTCCCGCTCCACCCGCAGGGTGCCTCCCCCGGGCAGCGGCACCCCAGCCAGCAGGTCCCCGGCCCGGCGCAGCGCCTCCAGCCCCCGGATGGCCTCCCGGGCGCTGGTCCCCCGGTCCCCTTCCGCCCGCCGCAGGCCGTCCAGCTCCTCCAGCACCGCCAGGGGCAGGACCACGTCGTTGTCCTCAAAGCAGGTGCAGGCGGCGGGGGACTGGACCAGGATATTGGTGTCCAGCACATAGGTTTTTTTCATGTCAAGCTGCCTCACTTCCCGGCGCCCGGCGCCCCGGGCTCCACCCGGATGGTAGCACCCCCGTGCGGGTTTCCGCTGAAATCCCCGTGAGCCCTCTGTAAAATCGCGCGAAAAACCGGGGCCCGTCCGCGTTTTGCGGACGGGCCCCGGGCCTGTTTCGTCTTCTGTTTTCCGCGTCACACCGCGGCGGCCGCGTGGCTCTGGACGTACCGGCGGACCTCCCCCAGGCCGGCCATGGGCACGGTCTGGCCGCCGGCCACCGCCACCAGGGTGGGGGCCTGGCTGACGCCGTAGCGCTCCGCCCGCTCCATGTCCTCGTCGGCCAGCACCTCGGTGTAGGCGATGCCCGCCTGGTCCAGCAGGCGCTTGGCCGCCTTGCAGTTGGGGCAGGTGCGGGTGGTGAAGAGCAGCAGCTCCTCCGCCTCCTCCGGAGCGGCGGGGGCGGCGGCGGCGTCCACCGTCACCTGGGCGCCCGCCCGGCCCGCCCGGCGCAGCCGGGAGTGGGAGATGTCGTAGACCTTCCGGTCCTTGAACTCCTGGGCCTTGCCGTCGTTCCAGTTCTTCACCGGGCGGTAGTAGCCGGTGATCCGGCTGTACACCTCGGCCTCCTTACCGCAGATGGGGCAGGTATGCTGCTCCCCGGCCAGGTAGCCGTGGTCGGCGCACACCGAGTAGGTGGGAGACATGGTGTAGTAGGGCAGCTTGTAGTTCTCGGCGATCTTCCGCACCAGGTTGGCCGCCGCCCTCCAGTCGGGCAGCTTCTCCCCCAGGAAGGCGTGGAACACGGTGCCCGAGGTGTAAAGGGTCTGCAGCTCGTCCTGGACGTCCAGGGCGGAGAAGATGTCCTCGGTGTAGCCCACGGGCAGGTGGGAGGAGTTGGTGTAGTAGGGGGTGCCGTTCTCGTTGGCGGTGATGATGTCGGGGAACTGCTCCTTGTCGTGCTTGGCGAAGCGGTAGGTGGTGGACTCGGCGGGGGTGGCCTCCAGGTTGTAGAGGTCGCCGTACTCCTCCTGATAGTCGGAGAGGCGCTCCCGCATGTGGTTGAGCACGTCCTTGGCAAAGGCCTGGGTCTCCGGGTGGGTCAGGTCCCTGCGCAGCCAGCTGGCGTTGAGGCCCACCTCGTTCATGCCGATCAGGCCGATGGTGGAGAAGTGGTTGTTGAAGGTGCCCAGGTACCGCTTGGTGTAGGGGTACAGCCCGGCGTCCAGCAGCTTGGTGATGACGGTGCGCTTGGTCTTCAGGCTCCGGGCGGCGATGTCCATGAGCCTGTCCAGCCGCTGGTAGAAGTCGGCCTCGTTCTTGGCCAGATAGGCGATCCGGGGCAGGTTGATGGTGACCACCCCGATGGAGCCGGTGGACTCGCCCGAGCCGAAGAAGCCGCCCGACTTCTTCCGCAGCTCCCGCAGGTCCAGCCGCAGCCGGCAGCACATGGAGCGCACGTCGGAGGGCTCCATGTCGGAGTTGATGTAGTTGGAGAAATAGGGGGTGCCGTACTTGGCGGTCATCTCAAACAGGAGCTTGTTGTTCTCGGTCTCGCTCCAGTCGAAGTCCCGGGTGATGGAGTAGGTGGGGATGGGGTACTGGAAGCCCCGGCCGTTGGCGTCGCCCTCGATCATGATCTCGATGAAGGCCTTGTTCACCATGTCCATTTCCTTTTTGCAGTCGCCGTAGGTGAAGTCCATCTCCCTGCCGCCCACGATGGCGGGCAGGTTCTCCAGGTCCTTGGGCACCGTCCAGTCCAGGGTGATGTTGGAGAAGGGGGCCTGGGTGCCCCAGCGGCTGGGGGTGTTCACCCCGTAGACAAAGCACTGGATGCACTGCTTGACCTCCTTCTGGGTCAGGTTGTCCACCTTCACAAAGGGGGCCAGATAGGTGTCAAAGGAGGAGAAGGCCTGGGCCCCCGCCCACTCGTTCTGCATGATGCCCAGGAAGTTCACCATCTGGTTGCACAGGGTGGACAGGTGGCTGGCGGGGGAGGAGGTGATCTTGCCCGGGATGCCCCCCAGCCCCTCCTGGATGAGCTGCTTCAGGGACCAGCCGGCGCAGTAGCCGGTGAGCATGGACAGGTCGTGGAGGTGGATCTCGGCGTTGCGGTGGGCGTCGGCGATCTCCTGGTCGTAGATCTCGCTGAGCCAGTAGTTGGCGGTGATGGCACCCGAGTTGGACAGGATCAGGCCGCCCACCGAGTAGGTCACGGTGGAGTTCTCCTTCACCCGCCAGTCGTTGATCCTCAGGTAGTTGTTCACCAGGTCCTTGTAGTTGAGCAGGGTGGAGTTCAGGTTGCGGACCTTCTCCCGCTGCTTCCGGTAGAGGATATAGGCCTTGGCCACGTCGGCATAGCCCGACTCGGACAGGACCTTCTCCACGCTGTCCTGGATGTCCTCCACGCTGATGCGGTCATTGCGGATCTTGGGCTCAAAATCGGCGGTCACCCGCAGGGCCAGCATGTCCAGGATGCTGGGGTGGGACTGCTTCTCCAGGGCGTCAAAGGCCTTGCCGATGGCGGCGCTGATCTTCCCGATCTCGAATGGGGCGGCGGAGCCGTCCCGCTTGGTCACCTCATACATCTCTCGTTCCCCCTCAGGTATCTTTCGTGGGCCGCGGCCCTTCCGGCCGGCGGCGGCGTAAGATCACTATATCACCTTCTCCCGGGGGCGTCAATATATAGTTTTGATTTTTCTGTTTTTATCTCTTCTGCACAATATCTTGTGTCTTTTTTCTCTCCCGCGGCCGGCGTGCAAAAGGGCCGGGAGGCCGCCGCAGGGCGGCCTCCCGGCCCCGTTTGTCCCGTCCGCTCACCCCTCGCCCCGGAGGGCGGCGCCGGGGATGAAGGGGCGGACGATGTCCAGAAAGCCCTGCATCCGCTCCGGCGGGCAGGGGGTCAGACCGGGACGGGGGACGGTGTCCCGGTCCACGAAGTTCTGGAGAAAATAGCGCCTCGCCCCCGCCAGCCAGGGGCCGATGGCCCGGAAGGACCCCTCGTCGTGGAACTGCTCCACCACGGTGGTGCGGAACTCATAGTCCACGCCCCCCTCCAGCAGGAAGGCCACGCTCTCCCGG
Organism: uncultured Oscillospiraceae bacterium; assembly: GCA_944386845.1. Taxonomy (GTDB): domain Bacteria; phylum Bacillota; class Clostridia; order Oscillospirales; family Oscillospiraceae; genus CALXCT01. Next base: position 12,686 of record CALXCP010000013.1, read on the forward strand.
ATGGGGCCCAGGTCCAGGCCGGGCACCCCGGCGGTCTCGGCGTACCGCTCCGGAGAGTTCTTCACGTCCATGGCCACGTAGTCCACCAGCCCGGCCTCCGCCGCCGCCCGCAGCCGGTCCGGATGGCTGCCGTTGGTGTCCAGCTTCACCGGGTAGCCCAGGGCCCGGATGTCCTCCAGCAGGCCCGTCAGCCCGGGGCGCAGCAGGGGCTCCCCCCCGGTGAGGCACACCCCGTCCAGCAGGCCCCGCCGCTTTTTCAGGAAGGAGAGCAGCTCCTCCCGGGTGAGCTCCGCCGGGGCGGCGGCGTCCACCAGCTGGGCGTTGTGGCAGAAGGGGCAGCGGAAGTCGCACCCCCCCAGGAACACGGTGCAGGCCACCCGGCCCGGCCAGTCCAGCAGGGTCAGCTTCTGCAGGCCGTGGATCTTCACGCTCCTCACGCTCCCTCCCATCTTTTTCTCCAGTATACCCCTTTCTGCTCCAAAGGGCAATCCATCGGGGAAAAATGTCCGGCCGTCCCCACGGGGCGGCCGGACACGGTCAGGGGGCCCTGGATGCTGCCGCCCCGCAGGTGGGGCAGTCCGGGTCCCGCGCCAGCGGTACGGTCCGAAACGACATGGCCGCCAGGTCTCCCATGAGCAGGCGGCCGGTGAGCAGCTCTCCCCGTCCCGCGAGGTATTTGACGGCCTCCGCCGCGGCCACGCTCCCCGCAGCGCCGCAGGCCGGCCCCAGTGTGCTCCCCGGGCCGCCGGCGGCCGGACTGCCAAAGGCGCAGCGGACGCAGGGCGTGCGCCCCGGCAGGCAGGTCATCACCTGGAACCGCAGCCCGCTGGTCCCACAGTGGCAAAAGGGGATCCCCGCCGCGACACAGCCGTCATTGATCATCAGCTTGGCCGCCGGCCCGTCCGCGGCATCGATGACGAAATCGTAGCCGCGGGCCAGCTCTGGCAGCGTCCGGCGGGACACATGCTCCGGGATCGCGCGGATGCGTATTTCCGAGTTCCGCTCCGCCATGGCCCGGGCCGCGGAGAGGGCCTTGTTCTCCCCCAGCCGGTCCTCCGTGTGGAGGATCTGGCGCTGAAGGTTGGACCGCTCCACCCGGTCCCCGTCCGCCACGGCGATCGTCCCCACGCCGGCAGCCGCCAGGTAGAGCAGGGCGGCGGAGCCGACTCCTCCGGCGCCGATCACCAGCACGCTGCCCCGGCGCAGGGCCTCCTGGCCCTCCTCGCCCAGCAGCGGGATACTGCGGGCATAGCGCGCCCGCTCCGCATCGGTCAGCATCGCAGCCCCCTTCAGCTGTCCCCGAGGAAATACAGCAGCTGCACCCGGTCTCCCTCCCGGAGCCGGGTGGATGTCCACCGCTCCGGGGGGATGAGCCTGTCGTTCACGTGGAGTATGGCCACCTCCGGGTTTCGTATCCGCTCCCGCTCCACCCATTGGGCCAGGCTGAGCCCCTCCGGGCAGTCCCGGCGCTCTCCGTCCACCCAGAGCCTCACCGCGTCTCCTCCTCTCTGTCCGGGCCGTTCACCGGCGCACCGCGCCCACCCGGCACCAGTCCTCACACAGGCCGCAGCGGATGCACCTGCCGCCGTCGATGGAAAACGGGGTACGCACCACGTCCCGCAGCTCGTAGTTGTAGGGGGGCTCCTCCCCCCGGATCGCCCCCACCGGGCAATGGGCGGCGCACAGGCCGCAGCTGACGCACGCCGCCGCCTCGATGACATAGGGCTCCTGGCCCTTGGGCTCTCCCACCTGCTCCAGCGCGTCCTTCCGGCACTTTTCCGCGCACAGGCCGCAGCCGATGCACTTGTCCGGATCCACCGCGAACGGCTTTTTGATCTCGCCGGTGACCGCCCCCACCGGGCAGGCCCTGGCGCACAGGGAGCATCCGACACACCGCTCCGGGATCACCCGGTAGACCCGCCGCGGCCTTGGGTCGGGCCAGAGCTCCGGCCCGTCGTGCACCGCATGCTCCGGACAGGTCTCCACACAGATGCGGCAGTCGATGCACCTCTCCGGCAGGATGTGGTAGCTGCTGGTCCCGGCGGCGATGGCCCCGGTGGGGCAGCGCCGCTGGCACTCGCCGCAGGCGATGCAGTCCGCTTTTTCGATATACTGTGCCATCTCTTCCTCACGCCTTTCTCACCGCTTCGGGCGCGGTGGTCAGATCAAGGCCCGCCATCACGGGGGCCACATCCTCCAGCCCCAGGCGGCGCAGGGTCTCCGCCGTGGGGCAGGCCGTCTCCACATCCCAGCCCAGGCCGGCCGCGATGCCGTCGAACATCTGCTTCTGCACCTGGGGCGTGACCACCGCCGGCTGCTTCCACTCCCCCTCGGCGGGCAGGGACATCCACCGCTTGGACACTCCGTAGTCCCAGGCCCGCATCCCGTTGCGCAGGTTCAGGCAGCGCATGAGGGACACCATGCGGTAACCAAACTGCTTGGCCTCCTCCACGGTCATGTCCCAGCCGGTGACCGCGTTCAGCGTCTCCACCACATACCGCCAGTCCGCCTGGGTGTAGAACATGCACACCCCGGTGGCGTCGTCGATGGGCCTGTGGCAGGCGATCTTCACGTAGTGGTCCACGATCTCCTCCACATCGAAGGCCTTGGCCGGCTTGTCGATGCCGAAGTTCTCCTTGTCCACGAAGCCCTCCACCGGGTTCATCAGGTTGGAGCCGTAATCTGACATGCCAAAGCCCGCCAGCCGGCTCCACTGGCTGCGCTGGTCGTGGATGTGGGGCGCGAAGCCCTGGGTGGTGTACACCGCGTGCTCATCGGCCCCCCGGCCGATCCGCTCCGCGGCCCGCTTCACCCCTTCCGCCAGCAGGTCGCCCACCCCTTCCCGGTGGGCGATCCGCTTGACCAGCTCGATGCCGGCGTCACAGTTGCCCCAGTTCATCTCCAGGCCGTCCAGCTCCTCCCTGGACAGGATGCCGCACTCGTACAGCTCATACACCATGGCCAGCAGGAAGCCGCACTCCTTCACATCCACCCCCATCCGGTCGATGACGATGCCCAGGGCCAGGCCGCCGGCGGTGTCGTCAAAGTTCCCGATGAGGGCGCTGGTGGCGCTCATCCCCTCGTACTCCGGCTCGTCCCCCACCATGCCCTTGTACTTGCCGTCGACGATCTCCAGCGAGTGGCAGTGGTTCCAGGGGCAGGCCCAGCAGGCGGTGCGCACCCACTTGAACCGGGGGTCCTCCTCCAGCTTGTCCCGGTTGAAGTTGCCGCAGGTGGGGAACTCGGTGGAGGTGTAGTTCTTGATGGGCAGCAGGTGCGCCATGTTCATCATGTTCAGGCTGCCCAGGGTGCCCACATACCGCACGCCGGAGCTCTTGGACTTGCCCGAGGCGGTGTTGGCGTTGGCGTCGTCGAACCAGAGGCGGCGGACCCGGTCCAGCTCCTCCGGATCGGCCACCTCCACCTCCCGGTCCAGCCGCTGGATGGCGATGGCCTTGAGCCTCTTGTGTCCCATGACGGTGCCCGGCCCGTTGCTGGAGGCCAGGTGTCCCTTGTCGTTGAAGATCCCCGCGAAGCGCACGCCGTTCTCCCCGGCGGGACCGATGCAGGCCACGCTGCTGCGCCGGCCGGGCAGGCCCAGGGCCTCCTTCAGGGCGTCCTCCGTCTCCCAGGTGTCCTTGCCCAGAAGCCAATCCGCCGGGCGGAGCTCCACCGTGTCCTCACCGATGAAGAGATAGCTCCACGCGGGGGCCTCCCCCTGGATGATCAGGATGTCATAGCCCGCGCGGCGCAGGCAGGCGCCCCAGTGCCCAAGGGTCTGGGCGGAGGCCAGCCCGTTGGTCAGCGGACCGATGGTGTTCACACAGCACAGCCCCGACCCGCACACCGTGGTCCCCGTCAGAGCGCCCAGCGAAAAGATCAGCTTATTGTCCGGGGAATCCCACGCGGTCTCGGGCGGCAGCTCCTCCCACAGCAGGCGGGTGCCGAAGCCCATGCCCCCCACATATTTGCGGCCCCAGGCGGCGTCCTTCCGCTCCCGGGTGATCGTCCCCGTGGTGAGGTCGACTCTCAGGATCCGCGGGGCGGGCCCATCTTGTTTTTTCATCTATGGCATCTCCTTTCCTTATCGTTCGTCCAAACATGGCGACAGCGGAGGAACGGCTTGGAGCGCCGTCCTCCACTGTCCCCAGTGTCTCATACCTCGATATCCAGTTTTGTCCGGCTCATGCCTGGGCGGGCTTCTTCTCCTTCAGCAGCAGCATGGAGAGGAAGGCCACCACCAGCAGGCACAGCAGCACGATGAACACCACCCGCAGCGATCCGGCATAGGCGCTGTTCACATTGTCGATCATGGTCGCGAACAGGCCCTGCGCCTCCTGGGGCAGGCTGTTCATGAACTCATTGGTGCCCGCCGCGTCCACCAGGGCGTTGGCGCTGAGGTAGGGGGCCAGCTCCTCCTGGGCGACGTAGTCGGTCAGGCCGGCCGGCACCACATGGGTCAGCCGGGCGCTGAAATTGCTGTTGAGGATCAGGCCCATGATGGACAGGCCGATGGTCCCCGTCAGCGACTGGAAGCTCTGGAGGGTGGCGGTGCCCATGCCGATCTCCCCGCCGGGCAGATTGTTCTGGATGCCGGTGGTGAAGGCGCCCATCACCGCGCCGTTTCCAAAGCCGATGATGCACATCATCACATACAGCAGGGCGATCGGGGTGGTGGCGTTGCAGGTCGACTGGAGGAACATGCTCACCGCGTACAGCCCCACGATGACCAGCATGATCTCCTTGATGCGCCCCTTCCGGGCGGCGATGGCGTACCCGGCCACCAGGCCCGCCACCGTGTTCACGATGGCCTGGACGGACAGGATGGCGCCCGACGCGGTGGCCGTCATGGCGCGGATGGACTGGGCGTACAGGGTGAAGTAGGCGTTGGACGAAAACATGCAGGGCCAAATGGCGCAGGCCGCCAGCAGGCAGAGCACGAAGTACTTGTTCCTGAACAGGCCCATGTCGATCAGAGGCGCCTTGGACTTCTTCTCCGCAAAGACGAAGGCCACGGCGCAGACCACGAACAGCACCAGCAGCACCACGATCAGCGGGTCGGTCCAGCCCCGGGTGCTCACCCAGTTGAATGCCAGCACCGCGCAGGTGGCGGACACCGCCATGAGCACGAAGCCGGGCACGTCGATATACGCCATGGTGTCCTGCTTCACGTTGGGGTACTGGGTCAGCAGCAGGGCCACCACGATCACGCCCACCACGATGGTGGAATAGAACACGGCCCGCCAGCCCATCGCGTCGTAGATCACGCCGCCCAGGGTGGGCCCAAAGATGTTGCAGATACCGGTGATGGTGCCGTAGAAGCCCAGATACTTGGCCTTGTCCGCGCCGGTGTGCAGCTCGCCCAGGCCGGTGAGACTGTTGGCCAGCATGAAGCCCTGGCCCAGGCCCTGGCCGCCGCGGAAGATGACGTGCATCAGCATGTTGGTGCTCAGGCCGGCCAGCAGCATGGACACCGAGTAGATGGCGATGCCCACCATGATCAGGTTGCGCCGGCCGAAGATGTCGCCCAGCTTGCTGGAGATGGGCATGGCCAGCGTGCTGCACAGGAAGAAGATGGTGTTCATCAGCGTGTACAGGTTCACGTCGCCCAGGTCCGCCGTGATGTAGGTCCCCACGGTGCGGGCCATGGCGTTGAAGAACAGGATCTCCGCCAGTGCCAGGAAGATGGCCACCGAGGCCAGCATCCGTTTGGAGCTGGACATGCCCTCATAGGTCGTTGCGGTTTGCATAACTTCTCCTCCTCAAAATGATCTCTCTATCACCGCCGCGTCTCCGCGGTCAGCTCACTCTCCGGCATGGAGCACGGTGCGGTCCAGCTTGTACCCCAGGAACAGCGCTCCGATCCCCATGGACAGCAGCCCGGGCGCCAGAAACATCAGCGCATTGATCCCCAGCATCACCTCAGGCGTCTGGGGCATGTTGGCGCTGAAGCCCAGCGCCGCCAGCACGAAGCCCATCCCGCTGGTCCCGATGGCCATGCCCACCTTGTTGGCAAAGTCCAGGGTGGCCGAGATCCCCCCGTCGTTGCGCACCCCGGACAGGTACTCGCCGTAGTCCACCAGGTCCGGGATGATGATGTAGATCAGCGCGTAGCTCATCCCGAACAGGAGGCTGGACACCACCGTCAGCACCCAGAAGGCCGCCAGGTTTTGGGCGGGGCTGACGAAGAAATTCGCCGTCAGCGTCAGCCCATAGGCCAGGTACAGCACCGCCAGCGCCCGGCCCGGGGTCTTGAACAGCTTCAGGAAGTGCTGCCCCACCCAGGCGCCGAAGATCTGGGGCACCCGCATCAGCAGCGTGAAGGTGGCGTACAGTGCCAGATCCCCCGCCACATACTTGAAGTAGTAGACGAAGATGGAGACCCGCCCATAGGTGATCAGCCCGTTGAGGAAGTGCCCCGCCACCGTGATCCAGAAGGGGCGGTTGCCCAGATTCTGCCGGGCCACCTCCCAGAGGCTGAAGTTCCGCTGCCGCTCCCCCCGGGGCTGGATGCGCTCCCGGCATACCAGGGGCGTCAGCAGGAACAGGGGCAGGCTGATGCAGCCGAACAGCAGGGTCAGATGGAAATAGCTTTCCACCTGGTCGGTGCCGTGGTCCGCGAAGTACCATGTGGCGATCTGGGTCATGAGCAGCGCGCCGATGATCCCCGCCGCCGACCGCCAGGAGATGATCCTGGCCCGGTCTGCCGGGTCGCCGGACATGACGGACGCCATGGAGTCCAGCGGGACGCTGAAGCCGGTGAACGCCAGAAGGTAGAGGAAGTAGCTCCCATAGGCCCACACCAGCTTCTGCCACATGGGCCAGTGGCTCCCGCTGAAGAAGAGCAGGCTGGTACAGATGACCACCAGCGGAGCGCAGCACAGCACCCACGGCCGGTAGCGTCCCCACCGGGTGGGCCGGCGGTCGGTCCAGAAGCCGCACACCGAATCGGTGAACCCGTCAAACAGCCGGGACACCAGCAGCAGCACAGAGCAGGCCGCCGCGGAGATCCCCACGGCGTCGGTGCAGAACATCATGAAATAGCTGGTGATATAGCCCCAGCTGAACGCCGTGCCGATGTTGGTCAGGGTGTACGCCACGATCTGCGCCCGCAGGCCGGGCCCCTGTCTGCCGCCCTTGCCCTCCATTCCCCTCACCCCCAGAGCTCCGCAGTCTCTTTCTCCCCGAAACGGCTCAGCGTGCTCCGCCTATATTGTATAGAATGTCAACTCAAAAGAAAAATTCTGCTTCTTGATCGTTCATTTTTTAACCATTAAAAAATTTTATGGTTACATAAGTAACGCCGATGCCCTCTCCCGAGAGCATCGGCGTCATACCGGCTTTTCCGTTTTCAGGTCACGTCAGGTCTGTCAGCACCTCTTGAAACTCCCGCAGCAGCGCCTCTTCGTCCGGGGGCAGTGTCCAGCCCTTCCTCCAGACCGCCACGATGCGGAAGGGACATGCGCCCTGGATGGCGATCTGCCGGACATCGTCGTCCCCGAACCGGAGCCCGCCGGCCACGATCGCCCCGCCGCCCCCTTCAGAGATGAACTCGTTCACCGCGGACAGGAAGGTGGTCTCCATCTGCACGTTTTTCAGCTTCAGCCCCGGGATGAACTGCTCCGCCGCCAGGGGGGCTCCAGGGGTCGGGATGAGGTCCTCGCTGTCGAAAAAGTAGCACAGCGGCAGATCCGTCAGCTGGTCCGCCCGGACCTCGGTCTCCTGGGCCAGGGGGTGATCCTTCCGGACATAGAGGGCGCAGCGGTCCATCCCCAGCACCTGCGTCTGCTCACCGGAGACGTTCCCGTCCACCCCGCCCATCACCGCCACGTCCAGGATCCCCTGGCGCAGCAGGTCCCGCAGCTTGGGCGCCTGAAAAACGGTCAGGCGCACCGGCCGGTCCGGCCGCTCGGCCCGGAATTTCTCCAGGCCGGCGCCCAGCAGATTGGCGGTCAGGGAGGTCATCCCCACCCGGATCGCCGTGCGCTCCCGGTTGGCCGGGTGGAACGTCTCCATGAGCCGCTCCGCATCCTCCAGCACCTGGGACGCCATCTGGTAAAAGCGCTTGCCCGCCTCTGTGAGATAGAGGTTCTTCTTCCCCCGGACGAACAGCTCGATCTGGAACTCCTCCTCCAGGTCCTTGATGGCGCAGGAGATGGCGGACTGTGTGACGAACAGGCTCCTGGCCGCGTTGGTCATGTTCTGCCCGTTGTTGCAGGTGGCCACGAAATAGTTCAGCTGGTTCAGCGTCATGGAACAGCACATCCTTTCCGGAGGCAGAGGGACCCTCCGCTCACTGGACGGTCACCTCGGCGCTTTTGGAGACCACGTTGATGTAGGACGGGCCCACCCCGAGGGTCAGGGGCTCCCCGCCGGCGGTGGTGTAGGTCATGGGGCTGTCATGGCTGTCCTTGTGCCAGAGGATGTCGATGTACTTTCCGCCGCAGGCGAAGTAGCCCTCCCCCTCCCCGGTGGTGCGCACCGAGATGCGGCCGCTGGTGTCCCCGGGGATGTTGGCCACGTCGGTGAAGAGGACCAGCACGTTGGTCACCCCCACCTGCTCCCCGGTGTTGCCGTCCACATAGGGGGCGTCGTACTGGCTGACCAGGTACTGCCCGCTCTCCCCGTCGTAGGTGAACACCCCGGTCTTATAGCTGGAAAAGCGCACCGAGAGGGTATCCGCCGGCTCTCCCCCGGCGGGGGTGCCGTCCTCGGCGAAGGTCAGGGGCTCCGCGAAGCCGTCGGCGTGGGTCAGGGTCACCCGGGAGTAGGTGGGCAGCAGCTCCTGGATGACCTGGCCCGAGGTGAGCACGCTGTGCTCCAGCCCCATGGTCTTGCGCCGCTCCGGGTCCCGCCAGAACAGGGTGCCCTCATAGGGGCCGTTGACGCAGTCCAGCGCCGTCACCCCCCAGTCCCGGATGGCGGTGTAGGCCCCGGGGCTGCCCCCGGCGTGGAGAAAGACGGCGTCGTGCCCGAGGGCCAGGGAGACGTAGTAGTCCCGGGCGCTGCGCACCGAGCCGATCTCCCCCACCCCGTCCACCGACTGGTACAGGGCCAGCATCCGGGTGATGCCCCCCTCGGCCAGCACCTCATAGATGATGTCGGCCTGGGACACCCCCAGCTGGGGGGTGGCCTTCTTCAGGTTGTTGAGCATGATGGCCACCGGCCGCTGGCCGCTGATGTCCTCGGTGAGGCCCTCTCCGGTGAGGGGGTTGGCGTAGGGCAGCGGCTCGGGGGTCTCCACCGGCGGGGGCGTCTCCGTGGGGGTGGGAGTGGGGGTGGGAGCGGGGGTCTCCACCGACCCCTGGTATCCGCCGCAGCCCGCCAGCAGGGCGGCCGCCAGCAGCAGCGCCCCCAGCAGGAAGAGCAGCCTTCCCCGTCCTGTCTTTCTCATTCGGATCCCTCCCTGTTCGTCTTGTGTCTCTTCCTCTATCATACCAACTCCCCCGCCCCCCGTCAACTCCGGGAGACAAACCGGCCCCCGGCGGCAGCCGGGGGCCGTGTCCGCTGTCAGTCCAGCTCCATGAGGGGGAAGCCCGCCTCCTCCGCCGCCCGGGTCAGCCAGTCCCGCCAGCGGGCAAAGTCGTCGTCCCAGCCTTCGTAGGCCGCCCCCCCCCGGCGGTCGGGCACCCCCAGCTCCGCCAGGTCGGCCCCCAGGGCCCGGGTGAACTTCAGAGCGCCGTTGGCGTTGAGGTGGGAGTAGTCGTACAGGTCGCTGCCCGGGTCAAAGCCCATCCCGTCCAGCCGGTCGAGATAGTTCCAGTAGGTCAGGCCGTAGGCCTCGGCCACCGCGGCCACCGCGTTCATCTGGCCCTGCTGCTCCACGGTGGCGTGGAAGGGGGCGCACACCAGGATGAGCTCCACCCCCTCCTCCCGGCAGAGGGAGACGATGCGGTCGAAGTAGTCCAGGGCGGTGTCGGACAGGGGCCGGGTGTACTCCGGGTCCACCGGCTCCAGCGGGCCGTAGGCCTGGGTGTCCAGGCGGACCTCGCAGCCCTTGCCGGTGGTGTCGATGGGAGCCAGGTCCTCCGGGGCGAGCTCCTTCCACCGGCCGTGGTAGAAGCTCAGGGGCACCAGGTAGTCCCACCGGTCCTCCCAGGGAAACAGGTCGAAGATGGCCCGGAGCTTGGGGCCGGCCCAGGCCATGTTGTCGATGGACTTGTGGCTGTTGCCGTCCCCCTCGTAGATGAGGTCGGGGTAGTAGAGCATGTAGGCGTCCAGCACGATGCAGCCGGGGTGCTGGGTGCGGATGGCCTCCTGGACCATGTAGTAGGAGATGGGGATGCTCTGCCCGTGCTGGCCCAGGTTGTTGCTGACGATGCCGTACTCGTGCCACAGCTCCAGGGGGAAGGCCCCGTTGAGGATGTGGCTGGAGCCCACGAAGACCACGTCCAGGCTGTCCCGGGGCTCCTCATACAGGGCCCGGACCGCCCCGGCGCTGTCCTTGTTCCGCAGTAGCTGGGTGGCCCCGGCGAACAGGGCGCAGAACAGGGCGCAGAAGCACACCGCCGCCAGCAGCCGGCGCAGGGTCCGTCCTCTTTTCATCGGGGTCACCTCCCCGGCGGCGGGGCCGCCTTAAAATTCCCGTCCGTAGATGAAGTCGCTGGGGTCGTAATCCCCTCCGTAGATGCCGAAGATGAGGACGGCGAACAGCCCCAGCAGGTACACCGCCCACCGGGCGGGCAGGGGCAGGGCCAGGACCCGGTCCCGCACCGGCCCCTTCCTCCCCAGCAGGTCGGCCAGGAACACCGTCACGACGGCGGCCAGGGCCACCGCCAGGTCCTTCCAGTCCAGCCCCAGGCCGGTGAGCCCGTCGGGGTCCAGGGTGAAGCAGGTGACCGCCCGGGCCAGGAAGCCCGCCGCCTGCCCGGCGCTGTCCGCCCGGAAGAAGACCCAGGCCGCCGTCACCAGGGCGAAGGTGAACAGGGTGCGCACCGCCCGCCAGACCGGGGCCTCCCGGCGGATGCGCAGGGCGGCGCAGGCCCGCTCCCGGCCGGGGCGGAGCAGGTCGCCCGCGACCTGGTACAGGCCGTGGAGCCCGCCCCAGGCCACGAAGTTCCAGCTGGCCCCGTGCCACAGGCCGCTGACCAGGAAGGTGACCATCAGGTTGAGCCGGGTGCGCCATTTTCCTCTCCGGCTGCCCCCGAGGGGGATGTACAGGTAGTCCCGGAACCAGCCGGACAGGGAGACGTGCCACCGGTGCCAGAAGTCCCGGACCGAGACGGCCAGGTAGGGCTGCCGGAAGTTGTCGGTGAGCCGGAAGCCCAGCACCTCCGCCGCCCCCACGGCGATGGCGGAGTAGCCCCCGAAGTCGCCGTAGATCTGCAGGGAGAAGCACACCGCCGCCACCGCCAGGTGCAGGCCGTTGTAGGCCGTGTAGTCGGCGAACACCGTGTCCACCAGCAGGGCCAGCCGGTCGGCCAGCACCAGCTTCAGGAACAGGCCCCACAGCATCAGCAGCAGGCCCCGGCGCATCCGGTCGAAGTCGAAGGGGACGTCCAGCCCCCAGCCGTCCCGCCCCTCCCGCATCTGGGCCAGCAGGCCGTCCGCCCGCTCGATGGGGCCGGAGACCAGCTTGGGGAAGAAGGCGGTGAACAGGGCGTAGCGCAGGAAATTCCGCTCCGCCGGCACCTTTCCCCGGCACACGTCGGCCAGGTAGCCCACCTCCTGGAAGGTGTAGAAGGAGATGCCCAGGGGGAGCACCAGCTCCAGCCGGGGGGCCTCCCCCGCCGCCCCCAGCCAGGACAGCAGGGCGGCGGCGCTCTGGGCGGCGAAGTTGAAGTATTTGAAGAAGAACAGCAGGGCCAGCACCGAAACGATGCCCGCCGCCGTCCACCCCCGGCGCCAGAGGGGGTCCCGCCGCCGGCCGGCCAGCAGGGCGGCGGCGAAGCTCACCGCGGTGGTGCACAGGAGCAGGACGGTGTACCCCACGTGGGCGCAGGCGTAGAAGAAATAGCTGGCCAGCAGCAGCCACCCCATCCGCCATCCCCGGGGGACCAGGAAGTACAGCAGGGTGACCGCGGGGAAAAAGAGCAGAAACTGCGGGGAGTTGAAGACCATATCCTCGCCGGGCCCGGCGTTCCCCCCTCTCCTTCTCGAATCACAGGTGCCCTCATTATAAAGCATCCGCCCCCGCTCCGCAAGCCGTTTCCGCCCCGGAAGCCCGTCCGCCGGGCGGCGGCGGGACGGCGGACAAGGAAAATTTCCATTCTGTTCACAATTTGTTTTGATTTTTTTGCGGAAACGTTGTATGATAGCGGTTAGTATTGTGTCCGCACGCGCCGCGCCCCTCTCCGGGCGCGGCGGTCTTCGGAGGACAGATATGAAGGAGTGATCAGATTTGATCGAGGTTCGCGACCTGGTGAAGCGGTACGGCGACCACGTGGCGGTGGACCACCTGAGCTTCACGGTGGAAAAGGGCCAGATCTACGGCTTCCTGGGCCCTAACGGCGCCGGGAAATCCACGACGATGAACATCATGACCGGCTACATCGGCCTCACCGAGGGGGACGTCATCGTCAACGGCCACAACATCGTGGAGGAGCCCGAGGCGGCCAAGCGCTGCATCGGCTATCTCCCCGAGATCCCGCCCCTGTACACCGACATGACGGTGACGGAGTATCTCCGCTTCGCGGCCCAGCTGAAGAAGGTGCCCAAGGGGGAGCGGGCGGAGCAGCTCCGCCGGGTGGTGGAGCTGACCCACATCGAGGACGTGCAGCACCGCCTCATCAAGAACCTGTCCAAGGGCTACCGGCAGCGGGTGGGCCTGGCCCAGGCCCTGCTGGGCTTCCCCGAGGTCATCATCCTGGACGAGCCCACCGTGGGCCTGGACCCCAAGCAGATCATCGAGATCCGGGACCTGATCCGCAGCCTGTCCGGCGACCACACCGTCATCCTCAGCTCCCACATCCTCTCCGAGGTGCAGGAGGTCTGCGACCAGGTGCTCATCATCAACCACGGCAAGCTCATCGCCAGCGGCTCCCCCGCCGAGCTGGAGGAGAAGCTGGCCGGCACCACCCTCTCCCTCACCGTGAAGGGGGACGACCCCAGAGCGGTGGAGGCCCTGCTCTCCCCCCTGGACGGGGTCACCGCCGTCACCGTGGCCCCCGGCGCCGATCCCGGGGAGCTGGACGTGCGGCTCTCCTGCGCCCGGGGCCGGGACGTGCGGGAGGCGGTGTCCTCCGCCTGCATCTCCGCCGGGGTGCCCATCCTGATGATGAAAAACGGCGACGTGTCGCTGGAGCAGATCTTCCTGGAGGTCACCAGCGACGAGACCGGGGAGAGCCCGGAGCAGCCCGCCGGGGCTGACGAGACGCCGGACGCCGACAGGGCGGACGGCGGAGAGGAGGGACAGCAGTGAGCGCCATCTTCAAGCGGGATCTCCGCTCCTACTTCACCGGCATGATCGGCTACATCTTCATCGCCGTCTCCCTGGCCTTCGTGGGGATCTATTTCCTGGTGGTGAACCTGATCAACGGCTACCCCTATTTCTCCTACACCCTGTCCAACTCGGCCATGTTCTTCATCGTGTGCATCCCCCTGCTCACCATGCGTTCCATGGCGGAGGAGCGGCGCACCAAGACCGACCAGCTCCTGCTGACCAGTCCGGTGTCGGTGGGCGGCATCGTCACCGGCAAGTTCCTGGCCATGGCCGCCGTGCTGGCCATCCCCATGGTGATCCTGTGCGCCTGCCCCCTGCTGATGCGCTCGGCCGGGGCTGCGGGCATCGCCTCGGACTACGCCACCCTGCTGGCCGTGTACTGCATGGGCTGTATGTTCATCGCCATCGGCATGTTCATCTCCTCCCTCACCGAGAACCAGGTCATCTCCGCGGTGGTCACCCTGTTCGTGCTGCTGCTGCTGTACATGTGGGACGACATCCTGGACTTCCTGCCCACCACCGTCACCGCCAACATGATCGGCTGCCTGGTGGCCATCGTCGTCGTCGCCCTGCTGCTCTACCTCATGTCGGGCAGCCCCAACCTGGCCATGGTGGCGGCCATCATCGGCGCGGTGGCCGTGATCGTGGTGTACTTCGTGGACGCCACCTTGTTTGAGAGCCTGCTGCCCAACGCCCTGGGCATCCTGTCCGCCACCGCCGTGCTGGAGACCTTCGCCTTCGACTTCGTGTTCAACTGGCCCGGCCTGGTGTTCTATCTGTCCGTCGCCGCCCTGTTCGTCTTCCTCACGGCCCAGACCGTGCAGAAGCGGCGCTGGAACTGAAGGAGGTGTCCGTCCGCATGAAGAGCTTTAACAAAAACGCCCGGATGGGCACCTACGCCTTCGGCCTGTCGGCGGTGGCCCTGGTCATCGTCATCGTGCTGAACCTGCTGCTGCACCAGCTGCCCGCCTCCATCGCCCGGCCCGACATCTCGGGCACCGGGCTGTACGACCTGTCCGACACCACCACCGAGCTGCTGGCCGGCCTGGACACCGATGTGGAGATCATCCTCATCGGCGAGGCGGAGCGGGTGGATCCCCGGGTCATCACCTTCCTGAACAAGTACACCGCTCTCTCCCCCCACCTGATCTACTCCCAGGTGGATCCGGTGGCCCACCCCTCCGTGCTGGAGACCTATGACACCACCAGCAACACCGTGGTGGTCCGCTGCGAGGAGACGGGCAAGCAGACCATCGTCTATGGCTCCGGCTTCGAGGGGCACACCGACGCCTTCATCACCTATGACCCCGAGGCCTACCTGTACAACCAGGTCTACCAGGAGGTGGCCTTCGACGGGGAGGGCCAGCTCACCGGCGCGGTGAACTTCGTCACCAGCGACGTGGACGAGACGGTCTACTCCCTCACCGGCCACGGCGAGGTGGAGCTGACCTCCGCCCTCACCGGCATGATCTCCAAGGCCAGCCTCACCCTGGCCGAGGAGCCGCTGAACCTGCTCATGGACGGCGGCATCCCCGACGACTGCAGCCTGCTCATCATCAACGCCCCTGCCAGCGATCTGTCCCAGGACGAGCTGGACATGCTGCTGGCCTACCTGGAGGAGGGCGGGCAGGTCATCCTGCTGCTGGAGTCCGCCGATCTGGCCAACTTCAACGCCCTCTCCCGGACCTATGGCCTGGAGGTCCAGCAGGGCACCCTGGGCGACCGGGAGCGCTTCTTCAGCGCCTTCTCCTCCTCCGCGGGCTACTTCTGCATCGCCCCGGTGCTCTCCTCCACCAGTGCCGCCGCCGAGGGCGTCACCACCGACGCCATGCTCCTCCTCCCCCACGGGATGGCCCAGGTGGACCCCGCCCGGGACACCATCGACGTGGAGGGCTTCCTCACCACGTCGGAGAGCGGCTTCCTCTATGTGGACGAGGAGACCACCCCCGAGCCGGAGCTGGGCACCTACCTCATCGGCGCCACCGCCTCGGAGGAGACGGAGAGCGGCACCGCCCGGCTGACGGTGATCTCCTCCGCCTCCCTGATCAGCGAGACCATCACCACCTTCTACCCCAGCATGTCCAACCTGGACATCTTCATGAACGTGGTGGTCAGCTGCTTCGACGGCGAGGTGGCCAACACCTCCATCCCCTCCAAGAGCCTGGCGGTGGACTATGTCTACGTCAGCGACCCCACCCTGTGGGGGGCCCTGTTCATCTTCGTGCTGCCCCTGGCGGCCCTGGTCATCGGCCTGATCGTCTGGCTGAAGCGGAGGAAGCGCTGACATGAAAAAGCAGACCAAACAGCTCATCGTCCTCCTCGTCGTGCTGGCCGTGTGCGTGGCGGGCTACTTCGCGGTGACCCAGATCCTCACCCGGCAGCAGGCGCAGCTGGAGGAGCAGCAGCACGCCGACGACATCACCATCCTGTCCGGCCAGATCGCCCAGATCTCCGTCAACGCCGGCTGGGAGAACGGCTACACCTTCACCTACAGCGAGGAGGGGGGCTGGAGCTACACTGACCCCATCTTCCCCGTGGATCAGGGCGCCGTGGACGACCTGGCCGAGCTGCTGGTCCCCCTGTCCCCCGAGCGGGTCATGCAGGCGGCGGAGCCCCTGGCCTCCTACGGCCTGGACCTGCCCCACTACACCGTCACCGCCACCGACGAGGGCGGCAACGTCCTCTCCCTCCTGGTGGGGGACGCCAACTCCAACGGCGACTTCTACGCCAGCCTGGAGGGGGACAGCGAGACCATCTACTCCCTGGATCCCGCCCTGGTCCAGCTCCTGTCCAAGGGCCTGCTGGACTTCATGGAGCTGCCCGAGCTGCCCGACCTGGCCGAGGCCGACCTCATCTCCGTCACCCTGGAGGCGGCCGGGGACGACCCCGTGACCATCACCAAGGAGACCATCCCCGCCGAGACGGAGGGGGACTCTGACACCTACGTCTGGTATCTGGACGGCACCCCGGTGGACCAGCTCGCCCCCAGTCAGGACTTCCTGGACAGCCTGGCGGCCCAGGGGGAGGACCCCACCGACGCCGCCACCCTGCTGGAGGACCTGCTCTCCGCCCTCTCCCGGCTGCGCATCGACCAGTGCGCCGACTACGATGACCCCGGCCGCTCCCTGCTGCTGGGCAACGGGGCCCAGGAGGGCGATCCCGTCCCCCTGACCGCCACCGTGAACTACACCGCGGACAGCGACGACGGCACCGGCGAGCCCGCCACCCTGAAGATCTACCTGGGCGGCAAGTGGTCGGAGGACGACGACTACTACGTGGGCATGTTCGATGACGATCCCGCCGTCTACCCCATCTTCTACAACATGGCGGAGCCCATGTACTGCTTCGCCGCCGCCTTCTGAGCGCGGCGCCACGCAGGACGAAGGGCCGGCCCGGCGCGAGATGCGCCGGGCCGGCCCTTTTCCCTCCTCGGGACCAAAACGGACAGAAAAGGGGCCCCGCTGACAGAACTGTCAGTGGGGCCCCTCTGCGTCTCGTCCGGGGTTTCCCGGTCACTTGCCCAGATAGGCCTTCTTCACCGCCTCGTTGGACAGCAGCTCGCTGCCCGGGCCGGTGAGGGTGATCTTGCCCGTCTCCAGCACGTAGCCGATGTCGGCGATCTTCAGGGCCATGTTGGCGTTCTGCTCGATGAGCAGCACCGTCACCCCCATGCGGTTGATCTCCTTGATGATGTCGAAGATCCCCTTGACGATCAGGGGGGCCAGGCCCAGGGAGGGCTCGTCCATCATGATGAGCTTGGGGCGGGACATGAGGGCCCGGCCCACGGCCAGCATCTGCTGCTCGCCGCCGGACAGGGTGCCCGCCGCCTGCCAGGAGCGCTCCTTCAGCCGGGGAAAGAGCTCATAGACCCAGTTCAGGTCGTGCTCGATCTGCTCCCGGTCCTTCCGGAGGTAGGCCCCCACCCGCAGGTTCTCCAGCACCGTCAGGTCGGGGAACACCCGCCGGCCCTCGGGCACCAGGGTGATGCCCTTGGAGACGATGCGGTCGGGCGAGAGGGCGGTGATATCCTCCGCCTGGAAGTGGATGCGCCCGCCGGCGGGCTGCACCAGCCCGGCGATGGTGCGCAGGGTGGTGGACTTTCCGGCGCCGTTGGCCCCGATGAGGGTGACGATGGCGCCCTCGGGCACCTCGAAGGAGATGCCCTTCACCGCCTCGATGCCGCCGTAGCGGACCTTCAGGTCGTCAATCTTCAGCATCTTCTACCACCCCCAGATAGGCGTCGATCACGCGCTGGTCGTTGCTGACCTCCTCGGGCGTGCCGTGGGCGATCAGCTTGCCGAAGTCCAGGACATAGATCCGCTCGGAGATCTGCATCACCAGATCCATATGGTGCTCGATCATGAAAATGGTCAGGTCGTACTCCCCCCGGATCTTGTGGATGAACTCGGTGAGCTCCTGGGTCTCCTGGGGGTTCATGCCGGCCGCCGGCTCGTCCAGCAGCAGCAGCTTGGGATCGGTGGCCAGGGCCCGGGCGATCTCCAGGTGGCGCTGCAGGCCGTAGGGCAGGGAGCCGGCCACCTCGTCCTTCAGGTGGAGCAGGTCCTGCTCCTCCAGCAGGGCGGCGGTCTCCTCCCGCATCCGCCTCTCCTCCGACCGGTTGAGCCGGAAGGTGGCGGACAGGAAGTTCTGCCGAGCCCGCATGTGCTTGGCGATGAGGACGTTCTCAAACACCGTCAGGGCGGAGAACAGCCGGATGTTCTGGAAGGTGCGGGCGATGCCCATGCGGGTGATCCGGTCGGGGGTGGGGCTGATCTTGTGGGTGTACATCCCCTGGTGCTCCCCGGCGTACATCTTCTGCATCTTGCCCTGGGGATAGTTCTCCACCATGGGCCGGCCCATGAAGTCGATGCGGCCGTTGGTGGGCTCGTACACCCCGGTGATGCAGTTGAAGGCGGTGGTCTTGCCGGCGCCGTTGGGGCCGATGAGGGCCACGATCTCCCCCTTGTTCACATCCAGGGACAGGTCGTTCACCGCCACCACGCCGCCGAACTGCATGGTGACGTTTTCCACGTGCAGGACGTTCTCGCTCATCGTGCCGCCTCCTTTCCGGCCGCCGCCTTGCGGCGGGCGCGCCATTTGGATATCCGGGCCATCACATCGGTGAGCTCCTTATCGCCCATGATGCCCCGCCGGAAGAAGAGCACCACGATCATGATGATGATGGAGAAGACCACCATGCGGAAGCCGGTGCGGGCGAAGGGGATGGTGAGGGCCCCGGTGATGATGAACCACAGCCACCAGGCCAGCAGCACCGCCGCGATGGCCCAGACCACCACTTCCTTCCAGAAGGGCTCGGACTTCTTCCTGCGGCGGCGGATCAGCATGGCGGCGCCGCCCACCACCGCCACGGCGAAGACCACGATGAAGAAGATGCGGGTGGGCTCGGTGGTGGAGGAGAATGCCTGGGTGCTGTCCAAAAAGCGCAGCCACCACTCGGAGCAGGCCACGTACAGGAAGGTGGCGATGACGCTGCCCGAAACCGAGCCGATGCCGCCGATGACCACGATGAGCAGGATCTCATAGGTCATGTTGGAGGTGTACACCATGGCCTGGGCGTTGCCGGCGAACATGGCGAACAGGGCGCCGCCCACCCCCGCGAAGAAGGCGGAGATGCAGAAGGAGAGCATCTTATGCTTGGCCAGGTTGATGCCCATGGCCTCAGCGGCGATCTCGTCCTCCCGGATGGCCTTGAAGGCCCGGCCGTAGGAGGAGTTGATGAGCATCACGATGAGGATGATGCACACGGTGGCGATGAACAGCGGCACGAAGGAGGACAGGTAGAGGACCACCTCGCCGTCCGCATTGGTGATGTTGAAGTTGGAGAAGTTGGGGAAGCGGATGATCATGTTGGCGCCGTTGGTGACGGGACCCAGGGCCTGCCACTGGAACACGGCCCGGATGATCTCGGCGAAGCCCAGGGTGGCGATGGCCAGGTAGTCGCTGCGCAGCCGCAGCACCGGCAGCCCGATGAGCCAGGCGAAGAAGGCCGCCACCAGGCCGCCCAGGATCATGGCCAGCAGCACCCCCAGCACCAGGCTGACGGCGCCGCCCGCCCCGCTGTTGCCGAACAGGGCGCCGAACATCTCCTGGAGGGAGAAGTTGATGGCGGAGCCCCCGAAGAGGTAGTACACCGCGTCCCGGGCGTCGGTGGGCACGGTGAGGATGGCGTAGGTATAGGCGCCCAGCAGCATGAAGCCCGCCTGTCCCAGGGAGAACAGGCCGGTGAACCCGTTGAGCAGGTTCATGGACACGGCCACCAGGGAGTAGACCGCGCCCTTTTTCAGCACGCTGTACAGCACGTGGCCGCTGGGCAGGTCCAGGGTGTTCTCCAGCACGATGACCAGCAGCAGCATGACCGCCGCGAACACCAGGCCCACCACGGTGCCCGTTCTGCTCTTTTTTTCCTGCAGCATTTCCGGCACCCCCCTCAGACCTTGTCGGTGGCCTTCTCACCGAACAGGCCGGTGGGCTTGGCCACCAGGATGACGATGAGCAGCACGAAGGTGAAGGCGTCCACGAAGTTGGTGGCCCCGTCGAAGGGCAGCGCCTTGATGATGTTCTCGCAGATGCCGATGATGAACGCCCCGATCACCGCGCCGGGGATGGAGCCGATGCCGCCGAACACCGCCGCCACAAAGGCCTTCAGGCCGGGCATGGCGCCGGCGGTGGGGGTGACGTAGGGGTAGTTGGTGAAGTAGAGCATGGCCCCCACCGCCGCCAGCAGAGAGCCGATGACGAAGGCGATGGAGATGACGGTGTTGATCTTGATGCCCATGAGCTGGCTGGTCTCAAAGTCCTTGGCCACGGCGCGCATGGCCATGCCGATCTTGGTCTGGTTGATGAGCTGGGTCAGGGCGATGACCAGCACGATGACCAAAAACGGGGTGAGCACGGTGACCCAGGTGACCCGGGCGCCGCCGATCTCCACCACCGAGGACAGGCCGGGGATGGTGGGGAAGTTCATGGGCTGACCGCCGGTGACATAGGTGGCGGTGTTCTGGAGCAGGTAGCTCACGCCGATGGCGGAGATCATGACGCTCATCCGGGGGGCGGTGCGCAGGGGCTTGTAGGCCACCCGCTCGATGGCGAAGCCCAGCACCACGGTGAGGATGATCATCAGGGGCAGCGCGATCTGCAGCGGCATGGACGCGCTGAGGTAGATGAGCATCAGGCCCGCCGCCATGAACACGTCGCCGTGGGCGAAGTTGATCAGGCGCAGGATGCCGTAGACCATGGTGTACCCGATGGCGATCAGGGCGTACTGCCCGCCCACTGAGATGCCGGAGAGCAGGATGGAGATGGCGTAATCCACAGGTGTTCCTCCCTCTTGTTTCAGTTTCTCTTCTCTGGGCTGTCTTGAAAACGGCCGCCGGTCCGGCCGCTTTCGAGGCAGCCCGGCAAAGGCTCCGTCTCCCGGCGGGGGCTCCCCGACGGGAAACAGGCCGCTTGGCGGGAGCACGCGCTCCCGCCAAGCGGCAGGTGGTTCGGTTTTGCGCCGCGCTTACTCGGCCACGGTCTGGACGGTCTCCAGGGTCCAGGCGTTGTTGGCGGTGTCGGCGGTCTTGATGTAGGCGGTGTCGCGGACGGCGTCGCCGTTGACGTCGTCGAACTCGATGTGGCCGGACACGCCGTCATAGGTCACGTCCCACAGGGCCTCCTTGATGGCGGCGGGGTCGGCGGAGCCGGCGGCCTGAATGGCGGCCAGGGCCACATAGTAGGCGTCATAACCCATGGCGGTCACCGCCGCGATGGTGTCGTCGCCGCCGTTGGCGGTCATGGCGTCGGCGTTGGTGTTGATGTACTCCTTGATGCCGGCATCGAAGTCGGGGTCGCCGCCCTCCTGATAGAAGGTGGAGACATACAGCTGCAGGTCGGTGCCCTGAGTGGCCTCCAGGACCTTGTTGTCGTCCAGAGTGTCAGAGCCCAGCATGGGGACATCCACGCCCAC
>CALXCP010000014.1 GCA_944386845.1 uncultured Oscillospiraceae bacterium
CTGCGGTATTGTGTGAGCGAAATCATCAAAAATCACCAGATAACGATACAGAATTGTTTGTGATGAAGCTATCCGGCATACTGCTGGTCATATTAAGTATCGTGCTTGCTACGGTTAGTTATATCAGTCTGTCGCAGAATATCGCTGCAAAACACGGTGAAATCATAATGATAACGATTGCGACCTACACCTTTTATAAAATCACAATGGCAATCGTAAAAGCCATAAAGCAACACAAAAATCCATCTCCGCTGTTAAGGACGATACGGAATATCGGATATGCAGAAGTAGCTGCTTCCATACTTACATTACAACGCTCTATGCTGGT
Source organism: uncultured Oscillospiraceae bacterium (assembly GCA_944386845.1). Taxonomy (GTDB): domain Bacteria; phylum Bacillota; class Clostridia; order Oscillospirales; family Oscillospiraceae; genus CALXCT01. The sequence goes on from CALXCP010000014.1 coordinate 329, forward strand.
TTCTTTCGGTTCCATGAGCGCCGGAAACGTTCATTTTATGAACGCTGTCACGGGAGCTGCCGTATGCTTGTTTGTACTGATACTGGGCTTGTCAATGATTAAAACATCAAAAGGAAAGGAACCTGATATATGGCAAAATCAAAACTTGTAGAAACAAATGAGAAAATAGCAAAGAAAGTTGTTGATACCTATCAAAAAGTTGAAGATACGGTTGTCGGCGGCTACACCAAAATTGAGGACGCATTTGTTGACCGCTATTTGACGAAAGAGGGAGAAAGTGTTGAAGAAGCAAAAGCGCGATTAAAGCGTGAACAAAATGCACGCCAGTAATTAGCAAAGCCAGCCGAGCCAGTCAACGGTCAAGATAAACGCATATGCGCCGCCGTTGACAGCCCCGCCCGCCTTTGCTGGCAGGTGATCAAGGGGCGGCAGCACTCCCTGCTGCCGCCCCGTTTTGCAGGTCCCGCATTTGACCATTCCCACACGGGTCCCGCTGTGGTATGATAGAGGGGAAATACAGACGAGGAAGGAACTGAGAGCCATGACATCTGTGCTTTTCGTCTGCCACGGCAACATCTGCAGAAGCCCGATGGCTGAGTTCATCATGAAGGACCTGGTGGAAAAGGCCGGGCTGGCGGACCGGTTCGAGATCGCCTCGGCGGCCACCAGCACCGAGGAGCTCGGCAACCCGGTCTACCCCCCCCGTCCGGGCGGTGCTGGCGGAGCACGGCATCGGCTGCGGCGGGCACGCCGCCCGGCAGCTCACCCGGGCCGACTACGGCCGCTGGGACCTGCTCGTCGGCATGGACCGGGCCAATCTCCGGAACATGGCCCGCATCTGCGGGGGCGACCCGGACGGAAAGCTCCGCCTGCTGATGGAGTACGCCGGGGAGCCGGACCGCGAGGTGGCCGACCCCTGGTACACCCGGGACTTCCAGGCCGCCTGGCGGGACATCTCGGCGGGCTGCCGGGGCCTGCTCCGGGCGCTGGAGAATCTGTAAAGCTATTTTACTTTTCAGTTTTCACATGAACGGTCCCCGGGCGTCGCCGCCCGGGGACCGTTGGTTTTCTCCGTTATTCCGCGTGGCGCTCCTTCCAGGAGAGCAGCCAGATGGCCCCGAAGCCGGCGGCCAGGGTGACCAGGCACAGCAGCCGCTCCGGCCAGCCGCCGGGGATGCCGGGGAACACCTCCACCATGGAGCCCAGCACAAAGCCTAAAATGATGAGATAGGTGGGCCCGGGGTGGACGGTCATGGCGTGCTCCAGCGCCTTGGTGGTGAGGACGATGCCCAGCAGCAGCCCCACCCCGAAGGGGATGAGGAAGGGGAAGTACAGCTCCCCGATGGCCCGCATGGTCTCGTCGTACAGGCCCATGAGCAGCAGCAGATAGGACACGCTGATCCCCGGCAGCACCAGCCCCACCGCCGCGATGAGGCCGGACACCAGGAGCAGCAGGGCGCTGACCAGCCCCGCCTCCATCTCCGACTGATCGCCCCCTGAGGGGAGCAGGGTGAACAGATACACCACCGCCAGGCCGATGGCGATGTACACCGGGGCCCGCCAGGTGACTCGGCGGATCCTGGCCTCCCGGAACACCAGGGGGACGCCCCCGGCCACCGCCCCCAGGAAGAAGTACATCATGGGCATGGGGAAGCGCTCGATGAGGGCCAGCAGGGGCTTGGCCAGCAGCAGCATCCCCACCCCGGCCCCCAGGCAGAACACCCCCAGGAAGATGAGGCTGGCCCGCTTGTGCTTCAAAAAGGAGCTGACGGCGGACACCAGCTTGTCATAAATGCCCAGGATCATGGCCATGGAGCCGCCGCTCATGCCGGGCACCAGCATGGTGCCCCCCACGATGAACCCCTTGAAGGCCAGAAACAGCTTATTTTCCTCGTTCACTTGCATCACCTGTGGTCTCTCTCCCCGGCGGGCGCAAAAAATGCCGCCCGCAAAAGCCGCGGCGCGGCCGCCGAAGTCGTCATTCCATTGTACAGGAGCGGCGGCGGGCTGTCAAGCCCGGCGGGCGAGAACGGCCCCGGCCCGCAAGCGGGCCGGGGCCGGGCCGAACGCGGCGCCGGTCAGATGAGGTGGAACCGGGTCCACCGCTGAGACCGGAGCCGCCAGAGGAACGCCGCCCCCCGAAGGACCAGGTCAATGCTCATGCCCACGGCCACCCCGATGACCCCCCAGTCCAGCCACAGGCCGAACAGGACGGAGAAGAGCAGCCGGGCCGCGACGGTCAGGGCGATGGACACCGCCATGGTGAACTTCACGTCCCCCGCCGCCCGGAGCCCGCTGCCCAGCGGTCCGGCGAAGGGATAGGCCAGGCCGTTGAAGATGTTGTTGATGAGGACCAGCCAGATCACCAGCTCCTTGGCCTGCGCCGAGATGGCGGAATACCGGACGATGAAGGGGGTGAGCACGAACACAAAGGCGTTCCACAGGATGGACAGCATCAGGGTGATCCGGTCCAGCTTCCGGAAGTAGAAGTTCGCCTCGCCCACCGCCCCGGCCCCCATGCACTGGCCGATGACGGTGGTGTAGACCGGAGCCATGGCCAGCCCCATGATGGAGGCCATCGACCAGATGCTCTGGGCCACCCCGTTGGCGGCGATCTGGGCGGTGCCGAACAGGGCCACCATGCTGGACAGAGCCACCTTCACCAGCTGGTGGACGCCGTTCTCCACCCCGTTGGGCAGGGCCACCCCCATGATCCGCCGGAGCAGGTCGCCGTCAAGGGTGAAGATCTCCCCCGTCCGGTAGCGCACCGGGCTCTCCGCCCGAAAGCAGTAGACGGTCACCGCCGCGGCGGAGAAGACCCGGGAGATCAGGGAGGGCCAGGCCACCCCGGCCGCCCCCAGGTCCAGGACGAACACCCCCACACAGTTGCCGGCGATGTTGAAGATGTTGGCCGCCGTGGAGATGTACATGGTGGCCCCGGCCCGCTCCACGCTCCGGCACAGGGCGGCCCCCGCGTCATAGACGGCCAGGGCGGGGAGAGACCAGGCGGTGATGACCAGGTAGGTCCTGCTGGCCGCCATGACGGCGGGCTCCACCTGCCCGAACAGCAGGGCCAGCAGCGGGTCGGCCAGCAGCAGGATGGCCGCCGTGAGGAGGGCGGCGATGACGGCGGAGGCCGTCAGCAGCTGACCGGCGGCCCCCTCCGCCCGCCTCCGGTCTCCGCTGCCCAGGTACTGGCTGATGATGACCGCTCCGCCCGAGGACAGGGCGGTGAACAGGAAGACCAGCACCGTATTGAAGGCGTTGACCAGGGACACGCCGGACACGTCCGCCTCGCTGGAGAAGCTGACCACGAAGGTGTCCGCGATGCCCACCAGCATCAGGAGAAACTGCTCCACAAAGATGGGGACGATCAGATTTTTCAGGTCACGGTTGGAAAACATCCCGCCCGCCGCGCCCTGACGGAGGAGGGCGGGCCGGAGGAGCGGCTCTGCCGCGCCATGGACGCGTGGTTCGGCGGCTATGTGGGGCTGTTCACCCCCCAGTCGGTCCCCGACTGGGAGTTCCACTGCCGCCGGCTGGCCGGCGAAGAGGTGGACCGGGCCTATGGCCGGTTCGCCGCCCTGCTGCGGGAGACCATGGCGGCCCCGCCGGAGGGCCCCCTCTCCCCCGCCCGGGCGGAGACCGCCGCCGAGCTGCTGTGCGTCTGCGGGCAGCACTGGAAGCGCACCCTCGCCTCTCACGACGAGTTCCTGCAAAAGGTCCGCGCCGCCGTGGAGCTCTGCATCGCCCCCGCGGGAGAGAATAAAATACCGTGACCTCAGACGGAGCCGCGCCCCCGGGCGCGGCTCCGCTATTCCGCGCGCCCCGCCTCTTTCGGGGCCTCGCCGCCCAGACGCCCGGCGGGTGGCGGCTGAGGGGGGGGGATATGAGCCGGCATCGCAAGGCGGCGATCTGTGCTTTTCTTTTTCCCCGCTTCGTGCTATAATAAAGTGATTTGATATGCCCGGACCTCGGGCAGGGAGGTTTTTTCTATGTCGATCTTGGTCACCGGCGGAGCCGGTTACATCGGGAGCCACTGCGTGGCCGCCCTGCTGGAGCGGGGCGAGGACGTAGTGGTGGTGGACGACCTGTCCAAGGGTCACAAGGCCGCGCTGAAGGGCGGCCGGCTGTACGTGGGCGACGTGGGGGACGCCGCCTTCCTGGACACGGTGTTCTCCAAGGAGCGCATCGACGCGGTGATCCACTTCGCCGCCTACTCCCTGGTGGGGGAGTCCATGACGGTGCCCGACCGGTACTTCCGCAACAACTGCATGGCGGGGCTCACCCTCATCCAGACCATGGTGGCCCACAAGGTCCCTTACCTGGTGTTCTCCTCCACCGCCGCCACCTTCGGGGAGCCCGACTACACCCCCATCGACGAGGTCCACCCCCAGCTCCCCACCAACCCCTACGGGGAGAGCAAGCTCATCGTGGAGAAGATGCTCAGGTGGTGCGACGCGGCCTACGGCCTGAAATACGTCCCCCTGCGCTACTTCAACGTGGCCGGCGCCGCCCCTGACGGCTCCATCGGCGAGGACCACCGCCCCGAGAGCCACCTGATCCCCCTGATCCTCCAGGTGGCCCAGGGGAAGCGGGAGAAGCTCAGCCTGTTCGGCACCGACTACCCCACCTCCGACGGCACCTGCATCCGGGACTACATCCACGTGTGCGACCTCATCGACGCCCACTTCCTGGCCCTGGACTATCTCCGGGCGGGCAACCCCTCCGCCGCCTTCAACCTGGGCAACGGCAAGGGCTTCTCCAACCGGGAGATCATCGAGGCCGCCCGCCGGGTCACCGGCCACCCCATCCCCGTCACCGAGGAGGGCCGCCGCCCCGGCGACCCCGCCGTCCTCATCGCCTCCAGCCGGAAGGCCATGGACGTGCTGGGCTGGAAGCCGAAGTACACCAATGTGGAGGACATCATCGCCACCGCCTGGAACTGGCACACCGGCCACCCCGACGGCTATGGCGGCTGACCCCCTCAAAAACTCCTGTCTTCGAGGTCCCTTTGTCATGAGAAAAACACTGACCATCCTGCTGTGCACCCTGCTGCTGACCGCCCTGACGGGCTGCGGCGGGGAGCCTGAGCCGCCGGAGGAGGACGCCGCCCTCACCGTCGCCGCCACCACCTACCCCGTCTACTGCTTCGCCACCGCCGTGACCGAGGGGGCTCAGGGGGTGGAGGTGGAGCTGCTGGTGAACCAGCAGACCAGCTGCCTCCACGACTACACCCTCACCGTCAACGACATGAAGCTGCTGGAGGGGGCCGACGCGGTGGTGATGAACGGCGCGGGGCTGGAGGATTTCCTCAGCGACGCCATGAGCCAGCTCTCCGCCGCCGTCATCGACTGCTCCGAGGGGGTGGAGCTGCTCCCCCTGCCGGAGGACGACGGCCACGGCCACGACCCCCACATCTGGATGGACCCCGCCCGGGCCGCCGTGATGGTGGACAACATCGCCGCCGGGTTGTCCGCCCTGGACGGGGAGAACGCCGGGCTCTACGCCGACAACGCCGCCCGGGCTGGGGAGGAGCTCCAGGCCCTTCTGGACCGGTGGAGCGGCGCCTTCGACCCCCAGGACCCGCCCCGGCTCATCACCTTCCACGACGGCTTCGGCTATCTGGCCGACGCCTTCGGGCTGGACATCCTGCGCTCCATCGAGGAAGAGGAGGGCAGCGAGGTCTCCGCCAGGGAGCTGGCCGAGCTGGAAGAGCTCATCCGGACGGAAATTCTGCCCGCTATCTTCACCGAGGTCAACGGCTCGGACGCCTCGGCCCGGGCGCTGGCCCGGGACACGGGGGCGGAGGTGTACGCCCTGTCCCTGTGCATGAGCGGAGAGGAGAGCGGCCTGGCCCCCTATCTGGCCGCCATCGAGGGCGACCTGACCACCGTCCGGGACGCCATGAGAGGGGACGCGCCATGAGAGAGCTGCACACCGTCCACCACGGCCCCTCCTGCCACGACGCCTGCTGCCTCCAGATCCGGGGGCTCTCGGTGACGGCGGAGGACGCCGACCTGCTGAAGGACGTGGACCTGCACATCCACTGCGGCCAGATCGTGGCCGTCATCGGGCCCAACGGGGCGGGCAAGTCCACCCTGTTCCGGGCCATCCTGGGCCAGGTGCCCTACACCGGGGAGATCCGCTTCGAGCGGGCGGGGGGGCGGCGCACCCGGCCCCTGGTGGGCTACGTCCCCCAGAGCCCCGCCTTCGACCCCGGCGACCCGGTGAGCGTGCTGGACCTGTTCGCCTCGGCCATCGGGCGCTGGCCCGTCTTTCTGCCCGTGCCCCGCGCCCTGCGGGTGATGGTGGCCACCTGCCTGGCCCGTGTCCACGCCCGGGAGCTGCTGGACCGGCGGGTGGGCACCCTGTCCGGCGGCGAGCTGCAGCGGGTGCTGCTGGCCATGGCGCTGGAGCCCCTGCCCCACATCCTCATCCTGGACGAGCCCATGTCCGGCGTGGACATCGAGGGGGAGCACCAGCTCATGGACATGCTCAACGAGATCCGCTCCAGCTACGACCTGTCCATCCTCCTGTCCACTCATGACTTCGCCACCCTGGAGCAGTACGCCGACAAGGTGGTGCTGCTGAAGCAGTCGGTGCTGAAGGTGGGCCGGGCCCGGGACGTGCTGGCCTCGCCGGAGTTCCGGTCGGTGTTCCACCTCACCTTCGAAAGGGGGGACGCGTGATGGAGCTTTGGTATTCCCTGGTCTCCCTGCTTCCCCTGGAGTGGGCGGGGGCGGACGGGCTGACCTTCATGAAGAACGCCCTGCTGGCCATCCTGGTCATCTCCCCCCTGTTCGGCCTGCTGTCCACCATGGTGGTCACCAACCGCATGAGCTTTTTCTCCGACGCCCTGGGCCACTCCGCCTTCACCGGCATCGCCATCGGGGTGCTGTGCGGCCTGGCCCAGCCCCTGTGGTGCGCGGTGGTGTTCGCGGTGGCCCTGGCCCTGCTGTTCACCCTGGTCCGGCGGCACACCAAGCTGGCCAGCGACACGGTGATCGGGGTGTTCTCCTCCACCGCCGTGGCCCTCGGCATCTTTATCGCAACCCTGGGCGGGGGCAGCTTCACCAAGTTCAACGCCTATCTCATCGGCGACATCCTGTCGGTGGACCCGGCCGTCATCGCCCTGCTGGCCGTCATCCTGCTGCTGGTGCTGGTGCTGTGGGTGACCTCCTTCAACGGGCTGATGCTCTCCTCCGTCCACCCCGCCCTGGCCGACAGCCGGGGGGTGAAGGTGGTGTGGCAGGAAGCCCTGTTCTCCTCCGCCGTGGCGGTGGTGGTCACCGTGTCCATGACCTGGGTGGGCCTGCTGGTCATCAACTCCTTCCTGGTCCTCCCCGGGGCCGCCGCCCGGAACGTGGCCCGGAACATGCGGAAGTACCACCTGTTCTGCGTGCTCTTCGCTCTGGTCTCCGGACTGGCGGGGCTGCAGCTGTCCTACGTGCTGGGCTCCTCCACCGGCGCCTGCATCACCCTGTGTCTGGCGGTCCTCTTCGCGGCCTCCCTGCTGCTGGGGCGGCTGCGGCGGTAGGTAATAGAAACAAACAGCGCGGGCCGGAACGTCCTGTTCCGGCCCGCGCTGGCTTTTAGGGGGCTCCGCCCCCTATGACCCCCGAATGGCGTGCCTTGGTCCCGCCCCGCATCAAGTGATGTATCGCGGAACCTCCTGCTGCGGTTTCGCCTGAGGGCGAGATTTTTCTAAACCCGCCCGCCACCCTTTTGTGGTATAGGGGGCTCCGCCCCTATGACCCCCGGGAGCCGGGGGTGGTCCCGCCCCGCATCGGGTGGTGTGTTGCGGAGAGCCCTACTGCGGTTTCGCCTGAGGGCGAGTTTCTTTCTGCGCGCGCAGAAAGAAACCAAAGACGCGCTCAAGGACCCATGGTCCTTGAGGATCCCCTTCCCATCAAGACCTGTTCCTTGCCTGCCTCGTGATTCGGCGCTCCGTAAGCCGATGCGGCCCGGTCCCGCCTGCTACCGCCCGTGGGCGGTCGAAGGACCCCCCTGCCCCCGACGATGCGGCGCCTCGCGTGGGTAGGGACTTGCGGCGTGGGAACCCATACCCGGGACGTTCACGGTCTTGCCGTAGAGGCGGCCCCGCGTGGCCGCCCGGCGGTGGGGAGCTCCGATGCCCAACGCGTTCCGGCGAATCCGCACCATGTAGGGCAGGGGCTTGCCCCTGCCGCGTTGTTTCCACCCCGCATCGGGTGGTGTGTTGCGGAGAGCCCTACCGCGGTTTCGCCTGAGGGCGAGTGACTTTCTGTGCCGGCAGAAAGTCACCAAAGACCGGCTCAAGGACCCATGGTCCTTGAAAATCTCCTTCCCATCAAATCCTGGGGCTTGTCTGCCTCTCTTTTCGGCGCTCCGTGATTCGACGCGGCTCTCTCCCGCCTGCTGCCGCCCGTGGGCAGTCGAAGGGCCATCCAACCCCCGACGGGAAGGCGCCTTGCGGGGGCGGTTGGCGGGGCGTTCCGTCCCCGTGAAAGGCGGCGGGGGCAAGCCCCCGCCCTACATGTTGAGGTTTTGCCGGGGCGCGTCGGGTGCCGGGAGTATCCACCGCCGGGCGGCCACATGGGGCCGGCCCCTACGTCATGACCGGCCCCGCCCCGACATGGAAAATTCCTAATTCCTCATTCCTAATTCCTAATTCCCGCAAACTATCTCCACTCTTCACTCTCTACTCTCCACTCTCCGTTCCGGCGCTCTCGCCGAGGCGCAGGTGAGGTAGAGGATCTGCCGCTCCTCCCCCAGCTCCCGCAGCAGGGCCAGGGCGGCGGACAGGCGGGCGTCGTCCAGATCGGCGAAGGGGTCGTCCAGGACGAGGAAGGTCCGCTCCCCGGAGAACAGGGCGTCCACCAGGGCCAGCCGCAGGCAGAACAGGATCAGGTCGGCCTGCCCGGCGCTGAAGCAGTCCAGCTCCCGGGCCTCCCCCCGGCGCTCCAGCCGCACCGTCAGCTCTCCGCTGAGAAAGACGGCCTCCTCCCGCCGGCCGGTGAGCCGCTCCAGATACCGGGCGAAGCCCTCCCGGATGGGGCCCAGATAGCTGCGGCTCAGCTCCTCCCGGGCCTGGGTCAGCAGCTCCATGGTCCTGTCCAGCAGGCGGCAGTCCGCCTCGTCCCGGTCCCGCGCCTCCCGGCGGCGGGCCAGGGCGTCCTCCAGCCCGGGCAGCGCCTCGCCCCGGTGCTCCAGCCGCTCCGCCTCGGCCCGGGTCTCGGCCAGGGCCGAGGCCAGCCCGTCCAGCCGCCGGGTGAGGTCTGCCTCCTCTCCGGCCAGGGGGTCCTCCCCGCCGGGGGCGAAGAGCTCCGGGTGGGCGTTCCGGAAGTCCTCCCCGGACCGCGCCTCCTCTTCCAGCCGCTCCCGGAGCCGGGCCACCCGGGCCGCCCCCTCCCGGAGCGCCCGGGCCTCCTCCCGCCCCGCCGGGGGACGCCCGAGGCCGAGGGCGCGGGCCAGCTCCTCCGTCCGCCGGACACAGGCCGCCCGCTCCGCCTCCCGGCGGGCCAGGCGCTCCGTCAGACCGGACAGGGTCTCCTCCGCCCGCCGGCGGGCCTCCGCCGCCCGGGTCAGCTCCTCCAGCGCCGCCCCGAAGTCATCGGGGACCGCCCCGTCATAGGGCTCCAGGAGCTCCATCAGCTGCCGGGAGAGGGCCTCCAGCGCCTCCTCCGCCGCCGCGGCCCGGCTCTCCAGGCCGGCCCGGCGGTCCAGCAGGGCCCGCAGCTCCCCCCGCAGGGCGGCCTCCTCCGCCGTCCGGCGTCCCGCTTTTCGGGGCCGGAGCAGCAGGGCGGCCAGCAGGGCCAGTCCCCCCAGCCCCAGCAAAACGCCTCCGGGCAGCGGCCGAGACAGGGCCAGCAGGGCGCACCCCGCCCCCGCCAGCAGCACGGCCAGCGCCAGGGCCGCCCAAAACGGGCCGCGCCCCCGCGCCGGCCCCTCCCGCCCGCCGGCGAGCCGGCCCTCCAGCTCGTCGAGCCGGGCCGTCTCCTCCGGGGAGAGGCGGCACTGCCGCCGCAGGGCCTCCTCCTCCCGGTACCGGTCCCACAGGCCCCGGGCCTCCGCCAGCGCCTCTGGGCCGGGCAGGCCGCCGGGAAAGCGGGTCTCCGTCTCCCTCAGCACCCGCCGGGCCTCCTCCTCCGCCCGGGTGGCGGGCTCGGGGGCGGACAGCAGCTCCATCCGCTCCGTCAGGGAGCACAGCTCCTCCGCCCCCGCCTCGTCGGGCAGGCCGCCGGGGTAGCGGGCCTCCAGCTGCTTCAGGGCGGTCTCCGTCTCCTCCCGGCGGCGGACCAGCTCCCGGTACCGCTCCGCCAGGGCCGCCCGGCCGCCCCCGGCGGTCCCCCAGAGCGCGGCCAGCTCCTCCCGGCCCCGGGCCAGCTCCGCCTCCAGCTCCGCCGCACGCTCCCGGGCGGCGGCCGCCGCGCCGGGCACCGGGGACAGGGCGTCCAGCTCGGCCTGGAGCCGGGTGATGTCCGCCTGGGCCCGGCCCACGCTGCCCCCCTGCCCCCGGTAGGGCATCAGGGCGCTGCGCCGGCGGCGCAGGGCCTCCATGGCCCGCTCAAAGTTGTTCACGTCGTCGGTGTCCTCCACCAGGCGGGTGAGCCGGGCCCGGATGGCGTCGGTGCTCAGGGGGCCGGCCTCCCCCTCCTGGGACAGGTAGACGCTGCGCAGGAAGGAGTCGGCGTCCAGCCGGAACAGCTCCTCCCCGAGGTTCTCGGAGAAATCGGCGCAGGGGACCCCCTCCTCCCCCCGGTAGAGGGCGAAGGTGTCCTGTTTGGGGGTGTCGCCGAAGAAGCGCTCCACCCGGTAGCGGACGCCCCCCTGCTCAAAGGTGAGGCTGCCCCCGTACCGGCCCCCCTGCCAGGGGCTGTACCGCCTGCGCCGGTTCCGGCGCAGGTCCTTCCCCGCCCGGGGGAAGCCGTAGAGCATGGCCCGCAGGAACTCGGCCAGGGTGGTCTTGCCGAAGCCGTTGGGGGCCTCCACCACCGTGAGGCCGTCCCGGAAGGCCAGGTCGTACCCTGACAGCCCCCCGAAGTTCTCGATGTGGCAGCGGATGAGCTTCACAGCACCACCTCCTCCCCCCGCAGGGCCTGCAGCCCCAGGCTGATGGCCCGCTCCTTCTCCTCCTCCGGCAGGTCGGATGCCAGCACCCGCCGCACGAAGGCCCCCTTCAGGGAGACGTCGTGGGCATAGTCCCGCCGGTCCACCGTCAGGCGGCTCCCGTCCTCCACCCGGACGAACCAGAACCGGTCCTCCAGCGCCTGCCGCAGGAAGGGCAGGTCGGGCCGGACGTCGGGGCCGTGGGTCCCGGTGAGGACGAACTTCACCAGGCTGTCCGGGGAGAGGCCCTCCGCCGCCCCTTCCAGAGCCCGCAGCAGCTCCGGCGCCGTGGCCAGGCCGGTGACGTCGGCCTCCACCTCCCACAGGGTCCGCCGGGCGAAGGGGACGAAGGCGGGCCGCACCCGTCCCCCGTCCACGTCCAGCAGGACAAAGCCCTTCTCCCCGCACTCGTCGAAGCCCCGGCCCTCCAGGCAGCCGGAGTAGCAGTACTCCCCATCCCCGTCCAGCCGCTCCCGCCGGAAGCTGTGGAGATGGCCCAGGGCCAGATAGGCCAGCCCCTTCCCCCGCAGGGCGGGCAGGCAGACCAGCTCCTCCCCCGCCCGGGCGGACACCTGGCCGTGGAGTACCGCCAGGTTCACCCGGCTCCGGTCGGGCCGCAGCTCGTCGTAGACCCCCGGCCGGCCCAGGGCCGAGCTGTCCAGCCCCCACACCGTCACCGGGCCGTAGTCCAACGAGGTCCAATGGTCTGTAAAGGTTTTCAGGTTGTCAGGCAGGCGCCGCCCGGCAAAGGCCCGGCGGCTCTCGTCGTGGTTGCCCCGGAGATAGAGCACGTCCACCCCGGGCGCTCCGGCCACCGCGTCCAGCACCAGGTCCACGGTCCGGGCGGTGACCCGCTCCGAGTCGAACAGGTCGCCGGCGACGATCACCGCCGTGACCTCCTGCTCCCGGGCCCAGGCCATGAGCCGGGCAAAGGTCCAGCACAGCTCCTGGCTGCGCGCCCGGGCCTGCTCCCCGGACAGGTGGGTCTCCATGGGGGAGTCCAGGTGCAGGTCGGAACAGTGGATCAGCTTCATCCTCTCGCCTCCGCAAGTACTTTTGCTTGTCAGTAATCCCGCCCGGCGGGCAGGTATTTTCCCCATTATAGCAGAGATCCGCCCCGGGCACAACCGCCGCCGCTCCTCCCTCTCCACTCTTCACTTCTTCACTCTCCGCTCTTCACCCCGGCCCGTCCGCTCCCCCGACGCAAAAGGGGCGCGGCCCCAGGCCGCGCCCCTTTTCTCACTTCTCCAGGTTCCGGATGGCCTCTCTGGCGGCCATCTGCTCCCCCTCTTTTTTGCTGTGGCCCTCGCCGTGGCCGATGACCTTTCCGTTGAGCGTCACCTCGATGGTGAAGCGCTTGTCGTGGTCGGGGCCCGACTCGCCCGCCAGGCGGTAGCTCAGCTCCTGCCCGCCGTCCCGCTGGACCAGCTCCTGCAGGGTGGTCTTATAGTCCCGGTTCTCGGTGACGTCGCCGGGGTTGCGGCTGAGGATGAAGCGCTGGACCAGCTTCCGGGCCGAGCCGATGCCCCCGTCCAGATAGACGGCGGCCAGGATGGCCTCCACCGCGTCGGCCTGGATCGAGGGACGGTTCCGGCCGCCGCCGGCGCTCTCCCCCTTGCCCAGCTTCAGGTAGTCCCCCAGGCAGAGCAGCTTGGCCACCTCCACCAGGCTGCCCTCGCACACCAGGGCGGCCCGGGTGCGGGTGAGCTCCCCCTCGGGCATGTCGGGGTGGGCGCGGTAGAGGTGGTCGGCCACCACCATGCCCAGCACCGCGTCCCCGAGGAACTCCAGGCGCTCGTTGCTCTCGATACCCCTGCCCCGGTTCTCGTTGGCGTAGGAGCTGTGGTACAGCGCCCCCTCCAACAGCTTTTTATTCTCAAAGGTATAGCCCAGTCTCTCCTCCAGGTCCTTCATGCTTCGTTTCCTCTCTTCTCTCAAAAACAAAGCCCCGCCGCCGGCGAGGCTTTGTCTGTCTCATTTCAGTCCACCTTGTTCTGCACGTAGCGGACGAGATCGCCCACCGTGAGGATCTTTGCCAGGTCTTCCTCGCTCATCTCGCCGATCCCGAACTCGTCCTCCAGGGCCATGGACACCTCCACGATGTCCACGGAGTCCGCGTCCAGATCCCCCTCAAAGGTGGTGTCCATGGTGATGCTCTCCACATCCAGGCCGAACTGCTCGGCAAGGATCTCGCTGATCTTCTCGAAAATCATGGTCTAACCTCCTTCCCGGCCCAGCCGTGCGGCGGCCCTTGGGCCCCGCGCCGCCGCAGGGGTGATGCGTAACCTAATCATAGGCATATTCCCGGGTCCTGTCAATAGCATTTTGGCGATTCCCGGCAAATTTCTCTCAGTTTTCTCCGGCGCTCTCCCCGTCGTGGGCCGCCCGGCGCAGCCCGGCGGGCAGGCGCATGTGCTCCACGTTCTCGGTGATGTCCTCGATGATGCCCGAGGAAGCGAACTGCACCGCCTGCCGGATGGCGTTCTTGACGGCGTAGTCGTCAGAGGAGCCGTGGGCCTTGATCACCGGTCTGGAAATGCCCACCAGGGCGGTGCCCCCCACCTCGCCGGCGTCCAGCAGCTTCTTGAAGTCCCGCAGCCCGCCGGACACCAACAGGGCGGCCAGCTTAGTCAGCAGGTTTTTCTTGAACATCTTTTTCAGCTCCCGGGCCATGAACAGGCCGGTGCCCTCCATGGTCTTGAGGAAGATGTTGCCCGAATAGCCGTCGCACACGATGACGTCCACCGCGCCCTCCACGGCCTCTCGGGCCTCCACGTTGCCCACGAAGTTGATGCGGCCCTCCTCCCCGGCCTTCTTCAGCAGGGGCAGGACCTCCTTCTGCAGGGCGGTGCCCTTGCTCTCCTCCGCCCCGATGTTCAGCAGACCCACCCGGGGCTCGGGGCAGCCCAGCACCCGCTCGGCGTAGTAGCTGCCCATGAAGGCGAACTGGAGCAGGTACTCAGGGGTGCACTCGGCGTTGGCGCCGCAGTCGATGAGGATGGCGCCCCCCTTCCCGGTGGGCACCACAGGGGCCAGGGCCGCCCGGCGGATGCCCTTCACCCGCTTCACCAGCAGGGTGGCCGCCGACAGCAGCGCCCCGGTGGAGCCGGCGGACACGAAGGCGTCCCCCCCGCCGTCCCTGAGCATGGTCAGCCCCACGGTGAGGGAGGAGTCCTTCTTCTCCCGGAAGGCGGTGGCGGGGTTGTCGCACATCTCCACCACCTGGTCGGCGTGGGCGATCTCCACCCGGGGGGGCAGGTCATGGATGCCGTCCTGCTCCAGCACCGAGAGGATGGCGTCCCCCCGGCCCACCAGCACCACGTCGATGTCGTACTCCTTTGCCGCCGCCAGGGCGCCCCGGACCGGGGCCTGAGGGGCGTTGTCCCCGCCCATGGCGTCCACGATGATCTTCATGTCGGATCTCCCTCTTTCTCTCTCATTCTCGCTCTGAGGTGCTGGAGCGTGGTCCCAACCGGGGACCGCTCACGCTCGCAGGGCAAGCGCTCCATCCTCAGCTCAGGTCCAGCTCCGCCAGCTTTTCCAGCGCCCGGGCGGAGATCTCCGCGTTCTTGTTGCGCTTGCCCTTCACCCGGTGGTCCAGGGGCGGGATGAGGCCGAAGTTGATGTTCATCGGCTGAAAGTTTACCACACTTTGGTCGCTGATGTAAAGGGCCAGAGCGCCCATGGCGGTCTCCCGGGGGAAGTCGACGGGGGGCTTCCCCGTCAGGCGGCGGGCCAGCTCCATGGCGGCCAGGCAGCCCGAGGCGGTGGACTCCACGTACCCCTCCACCCCGGTGATCTGGCCAGCGAACATGAGCCGCTCCTCCCCCCGCACCCGGTAGTACCGGTCCAGCAGCCGGGGGGAGTCCAGGAAGGTGTTGCGGTGCATCACCCCGTAGCGCACATACTCGGCGTTTCTCAGGGCGGGGATCAGGCCGAACACCCGCTTCTGCTCGGGCCACTTCAGGTGGGTCTGGAAGCCCACGATGTTGTAGATGGTGCCCACGGCGTTGTCCCGGCGCAGCTGGACCACGGCGAAGGGCTCCTTCCCCGTCCGGGGGTCGGGCAGGCCCCGGGGCTTCAGCGGCCCGAAGGTCAGGGTCTTGGGGCCCCGGCGGGCCATGACCTCCACCGGCATGCAGCCCTCGAACACCCCGGCGTCCTCAAAGCCGTGGACGGGGGCCTCCTCCGCCCCGCACAGCTCCCGCCAGAACACCTCGTACTCCTCTTTTGTGAGGGGGCAGTTGATGTAATCCGCCGAGCCCTTGCCGTACCGGGAGGCGAACCAGGCGCTGTCCATGTCCACGCTCTCGAAGGTGACCAGCGGGGCGGCGGCGTCGTAGAAGTTGAGATACCGGCTGTCCGGAAAGTGGGCGGCGATGTCGGCGGACAGGGCGTCGGAGGTCAGGGGGCCCGAGGCCACGATGACCTGCCCCTCCGAAGGCAGGGCGGCGACTTCCCCCTCCGTCACCGTGATGAGGGGGTGGCCGCGGACGGCCGCGGTCACCGCCCCGGAGAAGCCGAAGCGGTCCACCGCCAGAGCTCCCCCCGCCTCCACCCGGTGTTCGTCGGCGCAGGCCATGATGAGGGAGCGGCAGCGGCGCAGCTCCTCCTTCAGCAGGCCCACCGCGTTCTCCAGCTGGTCGGAGCGCAGGGAGTTGGAGCACACCAGCTCGGCGAAGTCGGCGCTGTGGTGGGCGGGAGTCATCTTTGCCGGCTTCATCTCCCGCAGCTCCACCGGGATGCCCCGGCTGGCCAGCTGCCAGGCCGCCTCACAGCCGGCCAGCCCGGCGCCGATGATGATGACTGGTTCCATGGGACACCCCCTTTGAGAGTGGAGAGTGGAGAGTGAAGAGTGGAGAGTGGAGATAGTTCACTCAATTAGGAATTAGGAATGAGGAATTAGGAATTATGGGTGTCGGGGCGGGTCTGGTTATGACGTAGGGTCGCCCTCGCCGGCTCTGTGGGCAGATGATTCCGCCCTTGCGAAGGAAGCGGAAACGTTCCGCTACGGTTTCCCTGTCCCGGCGACCGCCCACGCGAGGCGCCTTTTCGTTGGGGGCAGACGGTCCTTCGACTGCCCACGGGCGGCAGCAGGCGGGAGAGAACCGCGTCGGCTCACGGAGCGCCGGATCCAAAGGCAGGCAAAAAGCAGGTCTTGATGGGAAGGGGATCCTCAAGGACCATGGGTCCTTGAGCGCGTCTTTGGGTACTTTCTCCGCGTGGAGAAAGTACCTCGCCATCAGGCGAAACCGCCGCAGGAGTTTCCGCAACAGACCACCCGATGCGGGGCGGGACTGTGGGAGATAGGAGATAGTTTTAGGAATTTCCCACGTTGGGGCGCCGCCGTGTCCTCCGCAGAGGACGCTCACTCCTCCGCCGGCTTCTTGGCGGCGGACTTTTTGGCGGCGGTGGTTTTCTTCGCCGCGGTCTTTTTGGCCGCGGCGGACTTCTTCGCCGTGGTCTTCTTGGCGGAGGTCTTTTTCGCCGCGGTCTTTTTGGCGGGCGCTTCGGCGGGGGCCTCCGCCGGGGCGCTCTCCCCGCCGGCCTCCGTCTTCTTCCGCCAGCCCCCCCGCTTCTCCTCGGGGGTGAAGTTGGCGCAGTCCGGGTCGATGCAGAAGGGCTTCCGGGCCCCCCGGCCGGACAGCTTGAACATGGTCTTGCCGCACACGGGGCAGTTGTCCTTCACCGGCACGTCCCAGGTGATGAAGTCGCACCTTTTGCTCTCGTCCCGGCTGCTGCGGTTCTCACAGCAGGTGTAGGTGTACTGCTTGCCCGTCTTCTTGCTCTTGCCCGTGCGCTTGAGCAGCCGGCCGCCGCATTTGGGGCATCTGCCGGGCAGCTCCACCACCAGGGGCATGGTGAAGTCGCACTCGGGCCAGCCGGGGCAGGCCAGGAAGCGGCCGAACCGCCCCGACTTCACCACCAGGTTGCGCCCGCACTGGGGGCAGACCTCGGAGGACACCTCGTCGGGGACCTTGATCCGCTCCCCGTCCAGGTCGGCCTCCGCCTGCTTCAGCTCGGCCTCGAAATCCCGGTAGAACCGGGACAGCAGGGCCTTCCAGTCCTCCTTGCCCTCCTCCACCGCGTCCAGCTTCTCCTCCATCTGGGCGGTGAAGTCGGGGTCCACGATGTCGGTGAACTTGTCCTTCATCAGGCCGTTGACCACCTCGCCCAGGGGAGTGGGGCGGAGATTCTTGCCCTCCTTCACCACATACTCCCGGTCCATGATGGTGGAGATGGTGGGGGCGTAGGTGGACGGACGGCCCACCCCCTTCTCCTCCAGGGCCCGGATGAGGGTGGCCTCGGTGTACCGGGCGGGGGGCTGTGTAAAGTGCTGTTCCTTTTCCGTGCTCTGCAGGGTCAGCCCCTCCCCCTCCCGCAGGTCGGGCAGGGGGGACTGCTGGACCTCCTCGTCCTCATCCCTTCCCTCCACATAGACGGCCATATAGCCGGAGAACTTCACCGCCGAGTGGTTGGCCCGGAAGGTGTAGCCGGCGGAGGTCACCTCGATGGCCACGCTGTCGTAGACGGCGGAGGCCATCTGGCAGGCCAGGAAGCGGCTCCAGATGAGCTTGTAGAGCCGGTATTGCTCGGTGGTCAGCGACTTGCGCACCGCCTCGGGGGTCAGGTTGACGTCGGAGGGGCGGATGGCCTCGTGGGCGTCCTGGGCGCCGGCCTTGGTCTTGTAGTGCCGGGTCTTGGCGGGATAGTACTCCGCCCCGTAGCGGCTGAGGATGAAGGTCTTGGCGGCGGCGACGGCCTCGTCGGACAGGCGCAGGGAGTCGGTACGCATGTAGGTGATGAGGCCCACGGTGCCCTCGCCCTCGATGTCCACCCCCTCGTAGAGCTGCTGGGCCACCGACATGGTGCGCCGGGGGGTCATGTTCAGCTTGCGGCTGGCCTCCTGCTGGAGGGTGGAGGTGGTGAAGGGGGGGGCCGGGCTGCGCAGCTTGTCCTGCCGCTTCACGCTGGAAACCGTGAAGGGGGCGGACTTTACAGCGTCCAGCACGGCGTCGGCCTCGGCCTCGCTGTGCAGGTCCAGCTTCTTCTCCCGGCCGTAGAACTGGGCTCTGAAGCGCCCCTGGTTGGGGGCGACGCGGGCCAGGTCGGCCTCGATGGTCCAGTACTCCTGGGGGACGAAGGCGCGGATCTCGTCCTCCCGCTCGCACACCAGCCGGGCGGCCACCGACTGCACCCGTCCGGCGGACAGCCCCCGGCGGATCTTCTTCCACAGCAGGGGGGAGATCTGATAGCCCACGATCCGGTCCAGCACCCGGCGCGCCTGCTGGGCGTTCACCAGGTCCTGATCGATGGCCCGGGGGTGGGCGATGGAGTCGTTGACCACCTTGCGGGTGATCTCGTTGAAGGTCACCCGGCAGGTCTTGTCGTCGGGCAGGTCCAGCAGCTCCTTCAGGTGCCAGGAGATGGCCTCCCCCTCCCGGTCCGGGTCGGTGGCCAGGAAGACCCTGCCGCTCTTCTTGGCGGCCTTCTTCAGGTCGTTGATGACGTCCTCCTTGCCCTTGATGGGCTGGTAGTCCAGGGCGAAGCCGTGCTCCACGTCCACCCCCAGCTTGCTCTTGGGCAGGTCCCGGACGTGGCCCATGGACGCCTTCACCTGATAGCTCGGGCCCAGGTATTTCCCGATGGTCTTGGCCTTGGCCGGGGATTCTACGATCACCAGATCAGTCTTTGCCATTCCTGCGGTCTCCTTACGATACGATGTCATGGGTCCCCGCTGTGCGGGGCGTTTCAGTCCTTCAGCAGCACCAGCGCCCGGAAGCGCCGCCCCGCCTTCTCCTCCACATAGCCGTTGATCTGGAGCATGGTCAGGGCGGACAGCACCCGCCGGGCCGGGATCTGGGTGCGGTCGATGAGCTCGTCGGCGGTGTGCTCCCCCTCCGCGGCCGCGGAGAGGATGGCCCGCTCGTCGTCGGTGAACAGCTCGGGCTGCTCTCTCATTGAAATATATGCCCGATTTTCCTTCGTGTCAATCTTTTCCTGCGTCCGGGCCCCATCCCCGGCCTGTCTGGGCGGCCTGTCCGGGGGCAGGGAGCGCACCGCCTCGTCCACCCGCGCCGTCTCCTCCTCCGGCTCCATGGGGGCGCCCCGGCGCAGCCGGCCGGGCCAGTACATCTCGTAGCAGCGCAGGATGTCCCCGGGCTCCCGCACCAGCTGGGCCCCCTCCTGGATGAGCAGGTTGGTGCCCCGGCTCATGGGGGCGTCCACGGGACCGGGGATGGCGAACACGTCCCGCCCCTGGTCGGCGGCCAGGTGGGCGGTGATGAGGGTGCCGCTGCCCTCCTGGGCCTCCACCGCCAGCACCCCGAGGGACAGGCCGCTGAGGATGCGGTTGCGCACCGGGAAGTGGGCCCCCTTGTTCTCGGTCCCCGGCGGGTACTCGGAGAGGAGCGCGCCGGCGGCGGCCACGTCCTCGTAGAGAAACCGGTTCTCCCGGGGGTAGGGCACGTCGATGCCTCCGCCCAGCACCGAGACCACCGGGCCGCCCGCCTGAAGGGCGCCCTTGACGGCGGCGGTGTCGATGCCGTGGGCGATGCCGGACACCACCAGGGCGCCCCGGCGGGTGAGCTCCATGGCGAAGCGGGCCGCCGTCCGAACGCCGTACTCGGTGGCCCTGCGGCTGCCCACCACGGCCACCGTCACCTCGTCGTCGAAGCGGGGCAGCCTGCCCTTCACGTAGAGGACGGCGGGGGCGTCGGGCAACTGGCGCAGCCGGTCGGGGTAGTCGGCGTCCTGCCGGGTAAGGAACCGAAGCCCCAGCCGGTCGCAGTCGGCCAGGACCTGCTCCGCCCCGGCCAGGTCCTTGTCCCGCAGGCTCTCCGCCCCGGTGGGGGGCAGCCCCTCCATCAGGGCGTACTCCTCCGGGTCGGCGAAGAAGGCGGCCTCCGGCGTGCCGAAGTGGTCCAGCACCCGGTTCACCCCCAGGCCGCCCAGCCCCTTCCGCCCCGTCAGCCAGAGCCAGTATTTCGCGGTGGACATCCCGCTCCCCCCTCTCCCTTCCGGGTCAGCCCCGGCGTTTCCGCATCTCCCAGAGGAGTATGGCCGCCGCGGCGGCGGCGTTCAGCGACTCGCACCGCGCCTCCATGGGGATGCGCAGGCGCAGGGCGCTGTGCTCCAGCGTCCAGGGGCTCACCCCCCGGCCCTCGCTGCCCACCGCCACGGCACAGCGGGACAGGTCGGCCCCGCCGGGCTCCACCGCCCCCTCCCCGAGGGCGGCGGCGTACAGGGGCAGGCCGGCCGACTTCAGGGCGGCGGCCAGCTCCTCCTCCTCCGCCTCCCAGGCGGGCAGGCGGAAGGCCGCCCCCATGGTGGCCCGGATGGTCTTGGGCCCCCAGGGGTCGGCGCAGTGGTGGAGCAGGATGAGCCCGTCCACCCCCATGGCGTCGGCGGTGCGCCAGACGGTGCCCACGTTGCCCGGGTCCTGCACCCCGTCCAGCACCAGGTACTGCCGCCCGGTGAGCCCGGGCAGAGGCTGCGCCCCCCGGCGGCAGACGAACAGCGCCCCCTGGGGGGTCTTCATGGGGGACAGAGAGGCCATCACGTCCCCGGGCACCTCCACCAGGCGCACCCCGGCGGGGAGCGGGGGCAGCTCCACCCCATCGGCGGCCACCACCGTCTCCAGCCCGGCGTCCCACCGGGCGGCCTCGGCCAGCAGCTTCACCCCGTCCCCGGCGCACTGCCCGCAGGAACGGCGGTAGCCCCCGTCGGCCAGCAGCTTTTTGATGTGGACCAGCAGGGGGTTCTTCCGGCTGGTGATCCGCTCGGTCACAGGGTCTCCATCCTTTCGATGTCCTCCACCGCGCCCAGCACCAGCAGGTTGTCCCCCGCCTTCAGCTCGGTGTGGCCGCCGGGAGAGATGATGAACTCCTCCCCCCGGCGCACCGCGATGATGTTCAGCCGGTATTTCGCCCGGATGTCCAGCTGGGCCAGCGTCTTGTCCCGCCAGCCGGCGGGGAGCCGGCGCTCCAGGAGGCTGTACTCCCCGGACAGCTCGATGTAGTTGAGGATCTGGTCGTTGGCCAGGTTCTGGGCCAGGCGCAGGGCCATCTCCTGCTCGGGAAAGACCACCCGGTCCGCCCCGATCTTCTCCAGCACCCGGCGGTGGAGCTCGCTGTGGGCCTTGCTCACCACCTGGGGCACCCCCAGCTCCTTCAGATTCAGGGTGATGAGGGCGCTCACCCCCACGTCGGTGCCGGTGGCCACCACGGCGCAGTCCACGTTCCGGGCCCCCAGGGCCTGGAGCACCTCGGCCTCCCGGCAGTCCCCCGCCGCGGCGTGGGTCACCTTGTCCGCCACCGCCTGCACCCGCTCCTCGCACAGGTCGGCGGCCACCACCTCATGGCCCAGGGCGCACAGCTCCTCGGCCAGCGAGGTGCCGAAACGGCCCAGGCCGATCACCAGAAATGTCTTCATCCCGTCGTCCTCCTCTCCCGGCGGCTCAGCCCACCAGGATGTTCGTCTCGGGCCAGCGCAGCTTGTCCGCCCCGCCCTTCCGGGTCAAAAAGGCCAGAGAGAGGGACAGGATGCCCACCCGGCCCAGGAACATCAGAAAGGCCACCAGCAGCCGGCTGCCCGCCCCCAACTCCGGGGTGACCCCCATGGTCAGCCCCACCGTCCCGAGGGCGGAGGCCACCTCATAGGAGGCGGCCAGCATGGGCAGTCCCTCTGTCAGGGACAGGACCAGCGACCCCGCCAGAAAGACCAGCAGCACCATCAGGGTCAGCGTCATGGCGGAGAGCACCTTCCGCGCCGGGATGGTCCGCCCGCCGGTGACCACAGCCTCCCGGCCCCGGAGCCCGTCCCGCAGGGCCAGCAGCAGCACCGCCGCCGTCACCGTCTTGATGCCGCCGGCGGTGGAGCCCGAGCTGCCTCCGATGAGCATCAGCAGGATGGACACCGCCGCCGAGCTCTCGGTGAGGCCGGCCTGGTCCACGGTGACGTAGCCCGCCGTGCGCAGGGTCACCGACTGGAACAGGGCGTTCAGGGGGCGCTCCCACTCGGGCAGGGCCCCCAGGGTGGCGGGATTGTCCCACTCGGCCCACAGGAAGAAGACCCAGCCCAGCAGGATGAGGGCCGCCGTCATCCCGAGGGCCAGCCGGCTGTACACCGAAAGGCCCCGCAGCCCCCGGCAGCGCAGCACGTCCTCCCACAGGAAGAAGCCCAGCCCCCCCGTGACGATGAGGACCATCAGGACCAGGAGCACCACCGGCGCGCCGGTGAAGCCGGCCAGGCTGGCGTAGGCCCCGTCATAGGGGCCGAACAGGTCGAAGCCCGCGTTGCAGAAGGCGGAGACGCTGTGGAACACAGAGAACCACAGCCCCCTGGCCCAGCCGAACTCCGGGATGAAGCGGGTGGCCAGGATCACCGCCCCCGCCCCCTCCAGCAGGAAGGTGCCCATGAGGGCGTGGCGGACCAGCCGCACCACCCCGGACAGCCCCTCCAGATTCAGGGTGGAGGCCACCACCATCCGCTGGGACAGGCCGATGCGCCGGTGGAGGGCCAGGGAGAACAGGGTGAGCACCGTCACGAACCCCAGGCCGCCCATCTGGATGAGGAAGAGGATGACCGCCTGGCCGAAAACGCTCCAGTGTAGGGCGGTGTCCACCACCACCAGTCCGGTGACGCAGGAGGCGGAGGTGGCGGTGAACAGGCAGGTGATCCAGGGGGTGGCGGTCCCCGCCTGGGAGGCGGCGGGCAGATGGAGCAGCACCGTCCCCAGCAGGATGAGGGCGGCGAAGCTCCCTGCCACGAAGCGGGTGGGGTTGAGCCTCCGGTGTCCGGCGGGATGTCTCACGGCCGCTCCCCCTCCCCGCTCCGGCCGGGCGCGGAGAGGCACACCGGCGGACGGCCGCCGCCGGTGTGCCTCTCGTCTCCGCCCTCAGGGGCGGTCCGTGTCCGCGCCATCCTGCCACCTCGTTCCCGCCCCGTCCGGGGTATAATCGGATGCAGTATAGCACAGCATCCCGGAAAAAACAAGGCGCAACTCTCAGGACTTTTTCCGCCCGGCCCCGGAGCAGCGGGCGGAGCAGCCGGCGCAGTCGCCGCAGCAGCCGTGCCTCAACTGCCGCCGGACCCCACGGACAACGGTCCGCACCGCCCAGAGCAGCAGGGCGGCGGCCAGCGCCATGTACAGCAGCTCCATGGCCTCACCTCACAGGAGCAGCAGGGCCGCCCGGTACACCACGAAGGACATGCACCAGGCCCAGCACAGCTGCCAGCCGATGGAGGCCAGCGTCCACTTCAGGCTGTTCATCTCCCGGTAGATGGTGGCCACCGACGCCACGCAGGGGACGTACAGCAGCACGAACACCAGGAAGGCCAGGGCGGCCGCCGGGGTGGCGAAGGTGCCCGACAGGGCCCCCGCCACCACCGCCCCGCTGGCGGTGAGGGAGAAGCCGTAGAACAGGGACATGGAGGAGACCACCATCTCCTTGGCCACCAGGCCGGTGAGCAGGGCCACCGCCGCCTGCCAGGTGCCGAAGCCCAGAGGGGCGAACACCGGGGCGATGAAGGAGCCGATCAGGCCCAGCAGGCTGTCCGACGCGTCGTCCGCCAGGGTGAGGGACGGGGTGAAGGACTGCAGGAACCAGAGCACCACGCTCATGGCCAGGATCAGGGTGCCCGCCCGGACCAGGAAGCCCCGGACCTTCTCCCACACGTGGAGGGCGATGTTCTTCCCGGTGGGCAGCCGGTAGGGGGGCAGCTCCAGCAGGAAGGGGGCGGGCTCCCCGTGGAAGGTGAGCTTCTTCAGGATGATGCCCGACACGATGGCGCACAGCAGGCCCAGCACATAGAGGAAGAACACCACCAGCCCGGCGTACCGGGCGAAGAAGGCGGCGGTGATGAGGCCGTACACCGGCAGCCGGGCGGAGCAGGACATGAAGGGCACCAGCATGATGGTCATGCGCCGGTCCTTCTCATTCTCCATGGTCCGGGCCCCCATGACGGCGGGGACGGTGCAGCCGAAGCCCATGAGCATGGGGATGAAGGCCTTGCCGCTGAGGTCGAAGCGGCGCAGCAGCCGGTCCATGATGAAGGCGGCCCGGGCCATGTAGCCCGAGTCCTCCAGAAAGGACAAAAACAGGAACAGCAGGGCGATCTGGGGCAGGAAGACCAGCACGCCGCCCACGCCGCCGATGATGCCGTCCACGATCAGGCTCTCCACCCAGGCGGGCACCGCCGCCGCGGTCAGGGCCGCCTGCACCCAGCCGGCCAGCCAGTCCCCGATGAGCACCTCCACCCCGTCGGACAGCATCTGCCCCGGGCCGAAGGTGACGGCGAACATGCACAGCATGGTCAACAGGAACACCGGGATGGCCAGCACCTTGTTGGTGACGATGCCGTCGATCTTGTCGGAGAGGGTGAGCTCCCCCTCCCGCCGGCCCTTGACCACCGTCTGCTCCACCACCTGCTGGATGAAGCGGTAGCGGCTGTCGGCGATGAGGGTCTCCCGGTCGCCCAGGTCATAGGCGTCCTCGTACTCCTTCGCGATGGCGTCCACCTCGGCTTTTTTGGCCTCGTCCAGGCTCAGGGCCCGCTCCACCAGCCTGTCCCCCTCCAGCAGCTTGATGGAGGCCCAGTGGGCGGGGATGCCGGCGGCGTAGGCCAGGTCGTGGATGGCCTCGCCCACCCGGTGGTGGATCAGGTGGGTGTAGCTGTCGTACAGGTCGTCGGGCTCCACGGTGACCCCGGCGTGGATCTGCTCATGGGCGGTGCGCAGCAGCTCCTGGATGTTCACCCCCGTCCGGGCGGTGACGGGCACCACCGGGATGCCCAGCTGCCGGGACAGGGCCTCCACATCGATGCGATCCCCCTGCTTCTCCACCTCGTCCATGAAGTTCAGGGCCAGCACCATGGGCCGCTCCAGCTCCATGAGCTGGACGGTGAGGTAGAGGTTGCGCTCGATGTTGGTGGCGTCCACGATGTCGATGATGCAGTCCGGGTGCTCGTCCACGATGAAGTCCCGGGCCACGATCTCCTCCATGGAGTAGGGGGACAGGGAGTAGATGCCGGGCAGGTCCACGATGGTCACCGGGTGGCCGTCCACCTCGGCCCGGCCCTCCTTTTTCTCCACCGTCACGCCGGGCCAGTTGCCCACGTACTGGTTGGAGCCGGTGAGGGCATTGAAGAGGGTGGTCTTGCCGCAGTTGGGGTTGCCCACCAGGGCCATCTTGATCTCCCGCTGGTCGTGGGTCCGGTAGTCGGTGGACGGTCCGCCGTGGACCTGGGCCTCGTGGAGGTGGTCCTGGGCCATGCGGCGCAGGGTCTCCTCGTCGGGCGTCCGCTGGACCATGGACTGCCGCCGGGGGCGGGGGGCGCGCTCGTACTCCGCCGCGGGGACCACGGCGATCTCCCCCGCGTCCGCCTGGCGCAGGGAGAGCTCATACCGCCGCAGGTTCACCTCGATGGGGTCGCCCAGGGGGGCCACCTTGCGCACCGTCACCCTGGTGCCCGGGGTGAGCCCCATGTCCACCAGCCGGCGCTTCACCGGCCCGCTCTGGGCCCCCACCGAGGTGATGACGCCGCTCTCCCCCGGCTTCAGGTCTTTCAATGTCAGATCTGTCCTGATCGTCTTGCTCATGGATGTCCTGCTCCTGTCTTCCGATCTCTGCTCACTCCGCCCAGCGGAGACTGCGGCCCACCGCCTTGTGCCAGCCGGCCAGCAGGGTCTCCCGCCGCTCCGGGGCCATGTCGGGGGTGAAGGTCCGGTCGCAGCTCCACAGCCGGCGGATCTCGTCGGTGTCCCTCCACACCCCCACCGCCAGGCCGGCCAGGTAGGCCGCCCCCAGGGCGGTGGTCTCCCGGATCATGGGCCGGCGGACGGTGCGGTCCAGGATGTCCGCCTGGAACTGCATCAAAAACTCGTCCCGGCTGGCCCCGCCGTCCGCCTTCAGTTCGGTCATGGCCACGCCGGTGTCCTTCTCCATGGCCTCCACCAGGTCGGCCACCTGATAGGCGATGGACTCCTGGGCTGCCCGGATGAGATGCTCCCGCCCGGTGCCTCGGGTGATGCCCACGATGGCCCCCCGGGCGTACATGTCCCAGTAGGGGGCCCCCAGCCCGGTGAAGGCGGGCACGATGTACACCCCGCCGGTGTCGGGCACCTTCCGGGCGTAGTACTCGGCGTCCCGGCTCTCGGTGAAGAAGCGCAGCTGGTCCCGCAGCCATTGGATCACCGCGCCCCCCACGAACACCGAGCCCTCCAGGGCGTACTGTACCCGCCCGTTCAGCCCGATGGCCACGGTGGTCAGCAGGCCGTTTTTGCTCCGGCACAGCTCCTCCCCCGTGTTCATCAGCAGGAAGCAGCCGGTGCCGTAGGTGTTTTTGGCCTCCCCCGCCCGGAAGCAGCCCTGGCCGAAGAGGGCGGCCTGCTGGTCCCCGGCGATGCCGGCGATGGGGATCTCCCGGCCCTCCAGGTTCACGGTGCCGTACACCTGGCTGGACCCGCACACCCGGGGCAGCATGGCCCGGGGGATGTTCAGCGCCCGGAGCAGCTCGTCGTCCCAGTCCAGGGTCCGGATGTCATAGATCATGGTGCGGGAGGCGTTGGTCTGGTCGGTGACGTGGGCCGCCCCGCCGGTGAGCTTCCACACCAGCCAGCTGTCCACCGTCCCGAACAGCAGCCGCCCCCCCTCGGCCAGCCGCTGCCCGTCCTCCACGTGGTCCAGGATCCAGCGGATCTTGGTGCCCGAGAAATAGGCGTCGGGGATCAGGCCGGTGACCTCCCGGATGTGGTCCCCCAGCCCGTCGGCCGCCAGCCGGTCCACGATGTCCGCCGTGCGGCGGCACTGCCAGACGATGGCGTTGTATACCGGCCGGCCCGTCTCCCGGTCCCAGACCACGGTGGTCTCCCGCTGGTTGGTGATGCCGATGGCGGCGATGTCCCCCACCGAGACCCCGCTGCGGGCGATGACCTCGGTCATCACGCTGTACTGGGTGGACCAGATGGCCATGGGGTCGTGCTCCACCCACCCCTCCCGGGGGTAGATCTGCCCGAACTCCCGCTGGGCGATGTCCACGATGTTCTGCTCCCCGTCGAACAGGATCGCCCGGGAGCTGGTGGTGCCCTGGTCCAGGGCCAGGATGTACGGACCGCTCATGACGCCGCCTCCCTCTCGCAAATTTTCCTTCTTGGACGTGCTTTGGTCCATTTTACTACATCCCGGCGCAAAAATCAGCACCGGCGGCGGATTTTTTTCATTTTCTTTTCCCCGGCCCGCCGGGACCCTCTCCTCCCCGCCCGCATAGGATGGGATGCAGCGCCAGACCCACTTTCCGCGGCGGGCATGCCCGCCGCGGCTCGAGAAGGAGAATGTTATGCATCGCTATCAGTGTTCCAACACCGGCTCGGGCCAGACCGGAAGCCCGGGCTGCGCCACCTCCGGTGAGCTGGCCGGCGCCAGCACCTGCGTCTACCGGCCCATGCCCGGCTGCGTGCCCATCTGCCCGCCGCCCAGGCCGCCCTATCCCGGGCCCTGCCCGTCCATGACGGGCCCCACCGGCCCCCAGGGCATCCCCGGGCCCGACGGTCCCACCGGGCCCACCGGTCCTCAGGGCTATCCCGGCCCCGCCGGTCCCACCGGACCCACCGGAGCCCAGGGTCCCGCCGGCGCCTCTGGCGCGCAGGGGCCCCAGGGCGCTCAGGGCCCGGCTGGCCCCGCGGGAGCCACCGGGGCAGGCCCGGCGGGGAAACGCCGGGGCGGGCAAATTTTCTCTTGACTTGGAGTGTGCTCCAGCTATTATAGTAGTGGATGGGGCCGGCGCGCCCGGCCTCATCCTCACGCAAAGGAGTCCTGCCCATGATCCGGATCCATCGGATATCCACCCCCCGGGAGCCCAGACACCGGAAGCTCCTGGACCTGGTGCTGGCCGCCATGTTCATGGCGGTCGGCCTCGTGCTCCCTTTCTTCACCGGCCAGATCCCCCAGATCGGCAGCATGCTGCTGCCCATGCACCTACCCGTGCTGCTGTGCGGGCTGATCTGCGGCTGGCGGTACGGCGCCCTGGTGGGCTTCGCCCTGCCCCTGGTCCGCTCCCTGTGGCTGGGGATGCCCCCCTTCTTCACCGCCATCGCCATGGCCTTCGAGCTGGCGGCCTACGGCGGCATCGTGGGCGCCCTGTACGCCCGCTCCCGCTGGAAGTGCCTGGTCTCCCTGTACCGCTGCCTGCTGGCCGCTATGGTGGGGGGCCGGCTGGTGTGGGGGGCCGCCCGGCTCTTCCTCACCGGCGTCACCGGGGACGCCTTCACCTGGCAGCTGTTCCTCTCGGGGGCCCTGTTCACCGCCGTCCCCGGCATTTTGCTGCAGCTGGCCGTCATCCCCGCCATCATGGTGGCCCTGGACCGCACCGGGCTGGTCACCTTCTCCAGAAGGTGCTCCCACGCCCCCGGCATGGCCGCCGCACACACTGATATAAAAGGAGACTGAGACAGATGATCTATAAGACATTCCAAGATCTGAAGCTGTCCGCCCTGGGCATGGGCTGCATGCGCCTGCCCGTCCTGGACGGGGACGACGCCCGCATCGACGAGCCCGCCGCCGAGGCCATGGTGGACTACGCCATGGCTCACGGGGTCAACTACTACGACACCGCCTGGGGCTATCACGACGGCAACTCCGAGCTGGTGGTGGGCCGGGCGCTGGCCAAATACCCCCGGGACAGCTTCTATCTGGCGGACAAGTTCCCCGGCTACGACCTGGCCAACATGCCCAGGGTGCGGGAGATCTTCGAGGAGCAGCTGAAGAAGTGCCGGGTGGGCCACTTCGACTTCTACCTCTTCCACAACGTGTGCGAGATGAACATCGACGCCTATCTGGACCCTCAGTACGGCATCTATGACTATCTCATGGAGCAGAAGCGGAACGGCCGCATCCGGCACCTGGGCTTCTCCTGCCACGGGGAGCTGCCGGTACTGGAGCGCTTCCTGGCCGCCTACGGAAAGGATATGGAGTTCTGCCAGCTGCAGCTGAACTACGTGGACTGGACCTTCCAGCACGACCGGGAGAAGATGGCCCTGCTGGACCAGTACCGCATCCCCGTCTGGGTGATGGAGCCCCTGCGGGGCGGGCGGCTGGCCCGGCTCAGCGAGGAAGAGGCCGCCCCCCTGAAGGCCATGCGGCCCGACGAGACCGTCCCCGCCTGGGCCTTCCGCTTCCTGCAGTCCCTGCCTGAGGTGGTGGTCACCCTGTCCGGCATGTCGGACCTGGAGCAGCTGAAGGCCAACCTGGCCACCTATGAGACCGACCGGCCCCTCAGCCAGGCGGAGATAGACGCCCTGCTGAAGCTGGCCGACGGCATGGTCAGCGGCACCGCCCTGCCCTGCACCGCCTGCCACTACTGCGTCAGCCACTGCCCGAAGGGGCTGGACATCCCCGGGCTGCTGGCCCTGTACAACGAGCACGCCTTCACCGGCGGCGGCTTCATCGCCCCCATGGCCCTGTCCGCCGTCCCCGAGGACAAGCACCCCTCCGCCTGCATCGGCTGCCGGAGCTGCGAGCGGGTCTGTCCCCAGCAGCTGAAGATCGCCGACGCCATGGCCGACTTCACCAAGCTCCTCCAGAAGGCGTAACACCCGCCCCTCCCGCCGGCGGCGCAGCTCACGCTGCGCCGCCGGTTTTTCGCCTCTCACATATTCCGCCGCCCCGGCGCATAGCCCTTCTGCGGGAGGGATGCGCATGGAACGAGCACAAAAAAACGCCCCGGAGGCCGGGGCGGAGGAGCTGCCGGTGCGCCTGGTCTTCGACCCGGCGGGGCCCAGCCTGGAGGAGGCGGCGCTGCGCTGCCTGCTCCGGCTGCGGGAGGAGGCGGGTTGACCGGGGGTCGGCCCCCCTGGCGGGTGGGGCTGTACATCCGCCTGTCCCGGGAGGACGGCCGGGACGAGAGCCTCAGCGTCACCAACCAGCGGAAGATCCTCCGGGACTTCCTGGCCCGGGACTTCCCCGACCCCTATGTGCTGGCCGGGGAGTACGTGGACGACGGGGCCACCGGCACCGACGACGAGCGCCCCGGCTTCCAGCGGCTGCTGGCCGGGATCCGCCGGGGGGCGGTGGACTGCGTGGTGTGCAAGACCCTGTCCCGGGCCTTCCGGAACTACGCCGACCAGGGCTATTTCCTGGAGGAGTTCTTCCCCCGGCACCGCGTCCGGTTCATCGCCCTGGGCTCCCCCCGGGTGGACACCCATCTGGACCCGGAGGGGGTGTG
>CALXCP010000015.1 GCA_944386845.1 uncultured Oscillospiraceae bacterium
GAACGCCATGACCAACCCCACCCTGGCCCCCTACGCCAAGGAGGGGGAGGTGGAGCTGCGCATCACCGCCAAGGCGGACAGCGAGGCGGCCGCCCGGGCCATGATCGCCCCGGTGGAGGCCGACCTGCGCGGGGAGTTCGGCCCCCTGATCTACGGGGCCGACGTGGACAGCCTGGAGCAGGTGGTGCTCTCCGGCCTCACCGCCCGGGGGCTCACCCTGAGCTGCGCCGAGTCGTGCACCGGCGGCCTCATCGCCAAGCGGGTCACCGACCTGCCCGGGGCGTCCAGGGCCTTCCGGGGGGGCGTGGTGTCCTACACCGACGGGGTGAAGGCGGCCGCCCTGGGGGTGCCGGAGGAGCTGCTGAAGGAGCACGGGGCGGTGTCCGCCCCGGTGGCCGCCGCCATGGCGGAGGGGGTCCGCCGCCTCACGGGCAGCGACCTGGCCGTGTCCACCACCGGGGTGGCGGGGCCCGACCCCGACGACCGGGGCGACCCGGTGGGGCTGGTGTATGTGGCCCTGGCGGGGCCCGGCGGCACCCGGGTGACGGAGCGCCGCCTCAGCGGCACCCGGGCCCGCATCCGCATCTCGGCGGCCAGCACCGCCCTGGACCTGGTCCGGCGGTGGCTGGAGGGGACCGCGGAGGGGCAGGGCCCTGGAGGTCAAGACTGAAACAGACAAAGGGCGCGGCCGATGGCCGCGCCCTTTGCTGCCGCTGGGGAGGGAGAGAAGCCCGGGGCGGGACGCCAGGCGTCCCGCCCCGGGCATAGCCGATGGGTTTACCGTTTGCCCTCGTCGGCGGCGTAGAGCTGGGTCAGGTGCTCCAGATGCTCGTACTTCTCCCTTGCCTCCTCCTGGGCCTGGTCGAAGAGGACCTTGGCCCGGTCGGGGAAGGCGCGCTCCAGAGAGGAGTAGCGCACCTCGCCCTTGAGGAAGGACAGGTAGTCGCCGGTGGGCTTCTTGCTGTCCAGGGTAAAGGGGTTCTTCCCCTCCTTGCCCAGGTCGGGGTTGAAGCGGAACAGGTGCCAGTAGCCCGCCTTCACGGCGTTCTTCATCTCCAGCATGGAGTTGCCCATGCCCACCCGGATGCCGTGGTTGATGCAGGGGGCGTAGGCGATGACGATGGAGGGACCGTCATAGGCCTCGGCCTCCCGCAGGGCCTTGATGGTCTGCTGGTAATCGGCGCCCATGGCCACCTGGGCCACGTAGACATAGCCGTACTGCATGGCGATCTGGGCCAGGTCCTTCTTGCGGACCCCCTTGCCCGCGGCGGCGAACTGGGCCACCGCGCCGGTGGGGGTGGACTTGGACGCCTGCCCGCCGGTGTTGGAGTACACCTCGGTGTCCAGCACCAGGATGTTCACGTTCTGGCCGGAGGCCAGCACATGGTCCAGGCCGCCGTACCCGATGTCGTAGGCCCAGCCGTCGCCGCCCAGGATCCACATGGTCTTCTTCTCCAGCATGTCCCGCATGTCGTACATCTCATTGAGCAGCGGGTAGTCCCGGGGCGCGTAGGAGTCCTGCTCCAGCTCCATGCGGATGGAGCGGATGAGCTCGGCGCTGGCCCAGGCGGACCGCTCGCCGTCCCGCTCCTCCAGCCAGATCTTGGCGGCCTCCCGGATCTCGGGGGGACACTGGGTGCAGTCGGAGGCGCACATGGTCTTGGCCAGCTCCACCGCCTTGGCCCGGCGCTGCTGCACGGCCAGCGCCATGCCCAGGCCGAACTCGGCGTTGTCCTCGAACAGGGAGTTCTCCCAGGCGGGGCCCTTCCCCTTCTTGTTCACGGTGTAGGGGGTGGTGGGAGCGCTGCCGCCCCAGATGGAGGAGCAGCCGGTGGCGTTGGCGATGTACATGTGGTCGCCGAACAGCTGGGTGATCAGCTTCACATAGGGGGTCTCGCCGCAGCCGGCGCAGGCGCCGGAGAACTCGAACAGGGGCTGCTTGAACTGGGAGCCCTTGACGGTGAAGGGGTCGAAGGGCAGCTTCTTGTCCCGCACCCGGGCCACCGCGTAGTCGAAGGCCACCTGCTTGTCCCGCTGGTCCAGGAAGCGGGCGGGCTGGAGCGCCTTCTTCTTGGCGGGGCAGACGTTGATGCAGGAGCCGCAGCCGGTGCAGTCGTACTGGGAGATGACGACGCCGAACTGATAGTCCTCGCAGCCCTTGCCCGTCATGGGGACGGTGACCAGCTCGGCGGGGGCCTCCTCCCGCTCGGCCTTGTCCAGCACGAAGGGCCGGATCACCGAGTGGGGGCAGACGTAGGAGCACATGTTGCACTGGATGCAGTTCTCGGGGATCCAGACGGGCACATCCACCGCGATGCCCCGCTTCTCGAAGGCGGCGGTGCCCTGGGGAATGGTGCCGTCCATGCCGGGCATGAGCTTGGAGACGGGGATGGTGTCCCCCTTCATGTTGTTGGCGGGGATGAGGACGTTCTCCACATAGGTCTTCAGGTCGGCCCGCTTGGTGTGGACCGCCGGGGCAGCCTCCGCCTCGTCGCACTTGGCCCACTCGGCGGGGATGTCCAGCTTGGTCACGGCGGTCAGGCCGGCGTCCACCGCCGCCTGGTTCATGGCCACCACGTCGTCGCCCTTGTGACCGTAGGTCTTGACGATGGCGGCCTTCATGTACTTCACCGCGTCGTCGATGGGGATGATGTTGGCCAGCTTGAAGAAGGCGGCCTGGAGGATCATGTTGGTGCGGTTGCCCAGGCCGATCTCCCGGGCCAGGCTGGTGGCGTCACAGGTGTAGACCTGCACGTCGTTCTCGGCCAGGTACTTCTTGGCCCGGGCGGGGAGGACGCTGCCCAGGTGCTCGACGTCGAAGTCGCCGTTGATGAGCAGGGTGCCGCCGGGCTTGATGTCCTGGACGATGTCGTATTTGCTCAGATAAGCCGGACAGTGGCAGGCCACGAAGTCCGCCCGGGAGACGTAGTAGGAGGAGCGGATGTGATCCTTGCCGAAGCGCAGGTGGGAGATGGTCACGCCGCCCGACTTCTTGGAGTCGTACTGGAAGTAGGCCTGCACCCGCAGCTTGGTGTGGTCGCCGATGATCTTGATGGAGTTCTTGTTGGCGCCCACGGTTCCGTCGGACCCCAGGCCCCAGAACTTGCAGCACACGGTGCCCGGCGGGGTGACCTCGGGCTCCTCGGTGATGGGCAGGGACAGGTGGGTCACGTCGTCGGTGATATTGATGGTGAAGCCGTACACCGGGTCCATGGCGCAGGCGTTGCGGTAGGCCGCCAGCACGCCGCCAGGAGTGGTGTCCTTGGAGCCCAGGCCGTACCGGCCGCCCACCACCCGGATGTTCCGGCCGGAGTAGTGGACCGCGGCGCTCACGTCCATGTACAGGGGCTCGCCGATGGCGCTGGCCTCCTTACAGCGGTCCATGGCCACCATGTAGCGGCAGGTCTTGGGGATGGCGGCCAGGAAGCGCTCGGTGGCGAAGGGCCGGAACAGGCGCACCTTGATCAGGCCCACCTTCATCTGGCCGCTCTCATTGAGGTAGTCGCACACCTCCTCGGCGCAGTCGCACATGGAGCCCATGGCCACCATGACGGTCTCGGCGTCGGGGGCGCCGTAGTAGTTGAACAGCTTGTAGTTCTTGCCCGTCTTCTCGTTGACCTGGTCCATGCAGCCCTGGACGATGTCGGGCAGGCGGCGGTAGTAGTCGTTGACGCACTCCTTGTTCTGGAAGAAGATGTCCGGGTTCTGGGCCGAACCGCGCAGCACCGGGTGGTCGGGGTTCAGGGCGCGCTCCCGGAACTTCTTCAGCTCCTTCCAGTCCACCATCTCGGCCAGGTCCTTGTAGTCCCAGGAGGCGATCTTGCGGATCTCGTGGGAGGTGCGGAAGCCGTCGAAGAAGTGGATGAAGGGCATGTGGCCCTTGATGGCGGCCAGGTGGGCCACGGCGCCCAGATCCATGCACTCCTGGGGGTGGATGGAGCACAGCATGGCGTACCCGGTGGAACGGCAGGCCATCACGTCAGAGTGGTCGCCGAAGATGGACAGGGCGTGGGTGGCCACCGCCCGGGCGGAGACGTGGATGACGTTGGGCTGCAGGCTGCCGGCGATCTTGTACATGTTGGGGATCATCAGCAGCAGGCCCTGGGAGGCAGTGTAGGTGGTGGTGAGGGCGCCGGTGGTCAGCGAGCCGTGGACCGCGCCGGCGGCCCCCGCCTCCGACTGCATCTCGGCGATGCGCACCGTCTGGCCGAAGATGTTCTTCCGGCCGGTGGCGCTCCACTTATCGGCCAGCTCCGCCATGACGGAAGAGGGGGTGATGGGGTAGATGGCAGCCACCTCGGTGAAGGCGTAAGCCACGTGTGCCGCGGCGGTATTGCCATCCATAGTGATCATTTTTCGTTCCATGGGGAGGCCTCCTTTGACGTTTTCGCGGGTGAGATGACCCTATTTTAGCACTGTTTTTTCCCTTTGTAAATTGAATCTTCTGCTTTTTTATGATATAATGCCCCCACCAAAATTGTTTGTTTTTGACAGGGGGAGCGGCGTTATGGTGGGCAAAGTACGGTCTCTTGGGCTGCGTGGAGTGACCGGTTATGAGGTGGGCGTGGAGTGCGATCTGGCCTCCGGACTGCCCGCTTTCACCGTGGTCGGGCTGCCTGATGCGGCGGTGAATGAGGCCCGGGAGCGGGTCAGATCGGCCATCAAGAACTGCGGATTCCAGTTCCCGGTGAGCCGGATCACGGTGAATCTGGCCCCCGCAGACCGCAAAAAATCGGGCACGATCTACGACCTGCCCATACTCGTGGGGATCCTCCGGGCCGGTGGACAGCTGCGGCAGGAGGACCCGGAGTGCGCCTTCGTGGGGGAGCTGTCCCTGGCCGGCGCGCTGCGCCCCTGCACCGGCATGCTGCCCATGGCCATGGCAGCCCGGAGGGCGGGCATCAAGCGGCTGTACGTCCCGGCGGACAACGCCCCCGAGGCCACCCTGGCCGGCGGGGTGGAGATCTATCCCGTCGCCGATGTGCGGCAGCTGGCCGACCATCTCATGGGGCGGGAGCCCATCGAGCCAGCCCAGCCGTGGCAGCCCGGGGAGAGCTCTGTGGCCGTCCCCGACTTCGCCGAGGTGAAGGGGCAGGAGAACGTGAAGCGGGCCCTGGAGATCGCCGCCGCCGGGGGACACAACCTGCTGATGATCGGCCCGCCGGGGTCGGGCAAGTCCATGCTGGCCCGGCGCCTGCCCTCCATCCTCCCCGACATGACCCGGCGGGAGGCCATGGAGAGCACCGAGATCCACTCGGTGGCCGGCCTCACCTCCAAGGATGAGCCCATGCTCCTCCAGCGGCCCTTCCGGGCCCCCCACCACACCATCTCCCCCATGGGGATGGCCGGCGGCGGCAGCGACCCCCGGCCCGGGGAGATCTCCCTGGCCCACAACGGGGTGCTCTTCCTGGACGAGCTGCCCGAGTTCCAGAAGGACGTGCTGGAGGTGCTGCGCCAGCCTCTGGAGGACGGGGTGGTGCAGATCTCCCGGGCCTCCGGCTCGGTGGTCTACCCCAGCCGCTTCATGCTGGTGGCCGCCATGAATCCCTGTAAATGCGGCTGGTACGGCCATCCGTCGGGCCGGTGCCGGTGCTCTCCGGCGGCGGTGGAGCGGTATCAGAGCCGCCTTTCCGGTCCCCTTTTGGACCGGATCGACCTGTTCGTAGAGGTGGAGGCGCTGGAATTCGACACCATTTCACAGCGTCAGACGGGGGAAAATTCGGCCGATATCCGGGCCAGAGTGAACGCCGCAAGGGCCCTTCAGACCGCCCGATACGGCCCTGACGGGCCCAAAAACAACACCCAAATGGGCCAAAAAGAGCTTCAAAATTGGTGTAAACTGGATGAAAAAGGGCTGGATATCATGCGCCGTTCCTTTGAAAAATTGGGTCTCACCGCCCGCTCCTATGACCGGATCCTGCGGGTGGCCCGGACCATCGCCGACCTGGACGGCAGCGAAAATGTCACCGCCGTCCACCTGGCGGAGGCGCTCCAGTACCGCCCGCCGGAGTATCTGCGGCGGTGATCTTCCCGGGAAAAGCGGATAAAAAAGCGGGGCCGGAGGGGGCGTTTCCCCTCCGGCCCCGGGCATTTTCCGCGGGGAGCTGCCCTCAGCGGACGAAATTGGTGAAGGCCTTGCGCACCGGCTCGGGGGCGGGGACGGCGTCCCTCCCGTGCTCCACCAGCTTCATGAGCCAGGCCATGTTCCGGCCCAGCACCTGCATGATCTGCACCCCCTCGTCGTCCTGCTCCACCTGGCCGGGCTTCAGGCCGTGGATGACGTTCCAGTAGTTGGAGGCGGGCATGAGCATCTCCGAGTAGGTGATGTAGTGGTTCATGGCGTCCACCGCCGGCACCCCGCCGGAGCGGCGCACCGCGGTGACGGCGGCGGCCACCTTGTGGCGCAGCAGGCCGCCGTTGTTGCCGCAGACGTAGGTGGCCCGGTCCAGAAAGGCCTTCATGGCGGCGGAGGGGCCGGCGAAGTGGACGGGGCTGCCGAAGAGGATGCCGTCCGCCTCCTTCATCTTCTGGACCCAGAGGTTCAGGTCATCCCCCTGGAGCACGCACTTCTCATCCCGGTTCCGGGCGCACATGTTGCACCCCATGCACCCCCGCACCGGGGCGCCGCCGATGTGGACGATCTCCACCTCGATGCCCTCTTTCTCCAGCTCGTCGGCCACCATGCGCAGGGCGCGGTAGGTGTTGCCCTCCTTCTTGGGGCTGCCGTTGAAGGCCACGACTTTCATCTTCCGAATTCCTCCTTGTATCCCATTCCTCTCCCGGGCGTCCCGGGGCTTTCCCCGCTATCATACCCCGCCGCTCCCGCCCCTGTCAAGGCGGCGGGGCCGGAAGGCAGCTTTTGCTTGACTTTTGGGCGCTTCCTGCCTAAAATAGAGGCTACGACACAGGCCCCCGGGCCCACTATGAAAAAAGGACGGAACGCGATCATGGCAAACGAGAAGAAACAGGTGGAGCAGATCACCGACATGGAGGCGGACTTCGGCCAGTGGTACACCGACGTGTGCAAAAAGGCCGAGCTCATCGACTACTCCTCCATCAAGGGGATGTTCATCTACCGCCCCTACGGCTACGCCATCTGGGAGAACATCCAGGCCGAGCTGGACCGGCGGTTCAAGGCCACCGGCCACGAGAACGTCTATCTGCCCGTGCTCATCCCCGAGAGCCTGCTGCAGAAGGAGAAGGACCACGTGGAGGGCTTCGCCCCCGAGTGCGCCTGGGTGACCACGGGCGGGGCGGAGAAGCTGGAGGAGCGCTGCTGCGTCCGCCCCACCTCCGAGACCCTGTTCTGCGAGCACTATAAGAACATCATCCACTCCCACCGGGACCTGCCCAAGCTGTACAACCAGTGGTGCTCCGTCCTGCGCTGGGAGAAGACCAGCCGCCCCTTCCTGCGCCACCGGGAGTTTTTGTGGCAGGAGGGCCACACCATGCACGCCACCGCCGAGGAGGCCATCGCCGAGACCGAGCAGCAGCTGGAGGAGTACGCCACCTTCTGCGAGGACGTGCTGGCCATGCCGGTGGTCCGGGGGGTCAAGACGGACAAGGAGAAGTTCTCCGGCGCCGAGCGGACCTACACCATCGAGTGCATGATGCACGACCGCAAGGCCCTGCAGTCGGGCACCAGCCACTACTTCGGGGACGGCTTCGCCAAGGCCTTCGACATCACCTACACCGGCAGGGACAATCAGCTCCACCACCCCCACCAGACCAGCTGGGGCCTGTCCACCCGGATCATCGGCGGCATCATCATGACCCACGGCGACAACAACGGCCTGGTGCTGCCCCCCCGCATCGCCCCCATCCAGGCCATGGTCATCCCCGTGGCCCAGCACAAGGAGGGGGTGCTGGAGGCCGCCCGGGCCCTGCTGGAGCGCCTGAAGGCCGCCGGCATCCGGGCCGGCATCGACGAGTCCGACCAGTCCATGGGCTGGAAGGCCGCCCAGTACGAGATGAAGGGGGTCCCCCTGCGGGTGGAGATCGGCCCCAAGGACATGGAGAAGGGGCAGTGCTGCATCTGCCGCCGGGACTCCGGCGAAAAGGTCTTCATCCCCCTGGCTGAGCTGGAGGACACCGTGGCCCGCCTGCTGGACGAGGTCCACGACAGTCTCTACGCCCGGGCCAAGAAGAACCTGGAGGACCACACCAAGGTGTGCCGCACCCTGGACGAGGTCAAGCAGTTCATGGAGACCGAGGGCGGCTTCGCCAAGACCATGTGGTGCGGTGAGCTGGACTGCGAGCTGAAGATGAAGGAGGAGGCCGGCGTCTCCTCCCGGTGCATGCCCTTTGAGCAGGAGCGGGTCTCCGACGTGTGTGTCTGCTGCGGCAAGCCCGCCAGGCACATGATCTACTGGGGGGTGGCCTACTGATGGAGCGCTTCACCGTCCAGGTGGACGGCATCCAGCTCAAGGAGTTCATGCAGGCCAACCACTTCATGGCGCTGAAGCAGTATGTGGCGGTGGCGGCGCTGATGGCCATCCTGGCCGCGTCCATCCTCGTGGTCATCGGTCCCGACCAGCTCAAGAACCTGTGGGCCTTTGTGATCGTCATCCCCGCCGTGCCCATCTTCTACCACTTCTCCTTCCGCCGGGCCTACGGGAAGCAGCCCTACGGGGAGATGGGGATGACCTATGAATTCAGCGCCGACGGCTGGCGGATCACCGTGAACGGGAACACCGGCACGGTGCCCTGGGCCAACACGCTGAAGCTGCGCCGTACCAAGACGGTGTTCCTGCTCTACGCCAGGATCGAGGGCCGCCGGGCCATGGTGAGCAACGTGCTCCCCCGGCGTTGCCTCACCGACCAGCAGGCGGATCAGATCGTGGCCTGGTTCAACGCCGGGAAGGTCTGAGCCGGCAGGGTGCCGCGCCTCAAAGGGCAGGGCGGCCCATCCAACGGATGGGCCGCCCTGCCCTTTTGCCTGCGGGAGGTCGCGGGACCTCTTGACTTTAGCGGTTAAAAGTGATAAAGTATCCAAAAAAGGGGGAGATCGCATGAAGACGGTCGCCATCGTGGGCCTGGGCCTCATCGGGGGCTCCCTGGCCATGGCGCTGAAGGGCTTTGAGGACTATGAGATCGTGGGGGTGGTCCGGCGGCAGGCCACCGCCGACTACGCCCTGCGCCACGGGGTGGGGGACGCGGTGACACTGGACGCCGGGGAGGCTCTGGGCCGGGCCGACGTCACCTTCCTGTGCATCGACCCGGCGGACATCGTCCGTTATCTGTCCGACCACCGGGACCACTTCAAGCCGGGCAGTCTGGTCACCGACGTGTGCGGCGTCAAGGGGGCGGTGATGGAGGCGGCCGGGGTGCTGCCCCCGTCGGTGGACTTCATCGGCAGCCACCCCATGGCGGGCACCGAGTTCTCCGGTATCGAGCACGCCCAGGCCGACATGTTCCAGGGGGCCCACTACATCCTCACCCCCCGGCCGGAGAGCGCCCCGGAGCACATCGCCCTGCTGGAGCGGATGGCGGCCCACATCGGCTGTCAGGACGTGGTGCGCACCACGCCGGAGCGCCACGACGCCATCATCGCCTACACCAGCCAGATGATGCACATCATCGCCGTGGCGGTGTGCGACGACCCGGAGCTCTTCGGCTGCCGGGGCTTCGAGGGCAGCTCCTTCCGGGGCTGCACCCGGGTGGCCGACCTGGACGTGGAACTGTGGACCCAGCTGTTCTCCCTGAACCGCCCCGCCCTCACCGCCGCTCTGGACCGGCTGGCGGACAACCTGGACGCCTACCGGGCCGCCCTGCGGGAGGGGGACGAGGGCCTGCTGCGGGAGAAGCTGTCCTTCTCCGCCGCCCGGAAGCACTGCCTGGACCTGGGCGCCCGGCCGGCCAGCAGCTACTACGTGTGACGGCGCTCCGTCCCCGCGCAGGGATATCTCCACCCTTCGCTCTGCTTCCGTCCAGGGGGACGAACAGGGGCCGCCCGGCACATGCCGGGCGGCCCCCCTCTGCTCACAGCACCTCGCGGTACATGGCGGAGGCGTCCGCCTTGCCCACGTTGTCGGCCACCTGGAGGACCTCCAGCTTCAGGGTGCGCTCCCCGAAGCGGACCTCCAGCAGGTCGCCCACCTTCACGTCATAGGACGCCTTCACGGGCCGGCCGTTGGCGGTGACCCGGGCGGCGTCGCAGGCCTCGTTGGCCACGGTGCGTCTTTTTATGAGGCGGGAGACCTTGAGCCATTTGTCCAGTCGCATGGAAAAACACCTCCACGGAAAAGACCAGCGGCCCCGGCAAGCCGGAGCCGCTGGAGATGCGCAAAAAGGCTTACTTGGACACGGCGTCCTTCAGAGCCTTGCCGGCCTTGAAGACGGGGACCTTGGAGGCGGGGATGCTGATCTCCTCGCGGGTCTTGGGGTTGCGGCCCACGCGCTCGGCGCGGGTCTTGACCTCGAAGGCGCCGAAGCCCACCAGCTGGACCTTATCACCATCGGCCAGGGCGGCGGTGATCACATCGATCGCGGCATTGACGGCGGCCTCGCAGTCCTTCTTGGAGAGGTCGGCCTTCTCGGCCACGGCGTTGATCAGTTCAGCTTTGTTCATGATAAATTCCTCCTGCATCTCTGGGCGGGCGGTCCCCGCCGGTATTTTTTGGGGTTTTTATTTACTTAAGGCGTTTCCGCCTGTAAGTCGAGTTTGGCCTGCCGCCATAGCTTGTCCAGTTTTTCCGGACTCAAATCCTCCAGCCGGCTGCCCTCCCGGGCGGCGGCCGCCTCGGCGGCGGCGAAGCGGCGGATGAATTTGTCGCAGGCGCGGGTGAGGGCCAGCTCCGGGTCGGCCTTGAGCCGGCGGGCCACGTTCACCGCGGAGAAGAGCAGGTCGCCCAGCTCCTCCTCCGCGTCGCCCTCGCCGGCCATGGCGGCCCGCAGCTCGGAGAGCTCCTCGGACAGCTTGTCCGCCGCGCCGGCGGCGTCGGGCCAGTCGAAGCCGGCCTTGGCCGCCTTCTTCTGCACCTTCTCCGCCCGCCACAGGGCGGGCAGGCTCCGGGCCACGGCCTCCAGCGCGTCGGTGTCGCTGGCCTGGCCCTTCTCCTTCCGCTTGAGCTCCTCCCAGTTGGTGAGCACCTCGTCGGTGCCGCTCACCGCCACGGTGCCGAACACATGGGGGTGGCGGTAGATGAGCTTTTTGCAGATGCCGTCGGCCACGTCGTCCAGGGTGAAGCGGCCGGCGTCCCGCTCGATGTCGGCGTGGAAGACCACCTGGAGCAGCACGTCCCCCAGCTCCTCCTTCAGGTGCTCGGGGCTGCCCTGGTCGATGGCCTCCACCACCTCGTAGGCCTCCTCCAGCGTGCCCCGCCGGAGGGACTCGTGGGTCTGCTCCCGATCCCAGGGGCAGCCCCCGGGGGCGCGGAGGAGACGGACGATCTCCTCCAGGTCCCGGACATCATAGCGCTCTTTTCTCATAAAATCTACCACAAAAATCAGTCCTCTGCAAGTGTTTTCCGAAATTCTCCACCCCGAAAAGCCGGAAATTCAATGGTTTTTCGTCAGTCCAGCCGGAGCAGCCGGGCGATTTTGTCCCCCTTGGGCATCAGAGCCAGCTCATCCCGGGTGAGGGCCCGGAGCAGGACGATGAGGGCCAGGTACACCGCTCCCCCCACACAGATGGACAGCAGGGTGCAGACGGTGTTGCTCTCGATGAGCCGGGAGGTCAGGCCGTAGCACCCCCAGACCGCCCCGCCCATGACGGCGGCGGCCAGCACCGGCTTGCCGAACAGGGAGAAAAGGCCGGGGAAGCCGGGGATGACCCGGCTGACCACGATGAGGTCCAGCACACACACCAGGCCGAAGCACAGCACGTTGCCCATGGGGGCGCCGTAGATGCCCACCTGGGGCATGACCACCAGGTTGTAGTTCACCGCGATCTTCACCACCCCGCCCAGCAGCATGATGACCACGGGGAGGTTGATGAAGCCGTAGGCCTGGAGGATGGAGTTGCACACCATCATGACGCACACGAAGATGGAGGCCACCCCGAGGGTGGACAGCAGGGCGCCGGCCAGGACGGGGTCCAGGCTCCGGAAGAGCAGGCGGATGATGGGCTCCCCCAGCACCAGCAGGCCCACCCCCATGGGCAGGGCGGCGATGGCGCACATGCGCAGGGAGGCGGCGGCGATGCGCCGGGCGCTCTTCCGGCTGCGCCGGGCCAGGGCGGCCGAGATGGCGGGGATCACCGAGGCGGTGATGGCCACCATCAGGGAGGAGGGCAGGTTGTAGATGGTGAGGGTGCCGGCGTAGTTGCCGTAGAGAGAGCGGCTGGACTCCTCGGCGGCCGTCAGGGCGGCGGCGCTGTCCGCCCCCCCGGCCAGGGCGGCGGAGAGGGGGCCGAAGTCCAGAAAGTCCTCATACAGCGCCCAGCTGTCCGGGACGGTGAGCAGGGCCTTCTGCAGCTGGCTCTGGACCAGGGCCGAGTCGATGACGGTGACGATGCCCACCATGGACGAGGTGAGGGTGATGGGGATGGCGATGGTGAGCAGGGTCTTCAGGATGCCGCCGGCGGAGTCGGTGCTCCGGTCCAGGCAGGGGTCCTCCCGCCGGCGCTGGAGGGCGAAGTTCACCACCATGAAGCACAGGGCCAGAATGGTGCCCACCGTGACGCCCACGATGGCGCCGGCGGCGGCCTCGTGCTCCGGCCGGCCCAGGCCCATCAGATAGACGGCCAGGGCCAGCCCGATGATCAGCTTGCACAGGGCCTCTATGATCTGGGAGACGGCGGTGGGGGCCATGTTGCCGTGCCCCTGGGCATAGCCCCGGAAGGCGGCCAGGCAGCCCACGCACACCACCGCCGGGGAGAGCACCCGGATGCTGTCGGCGGCCATGGAGTCGCCCATCAGGCCGGCCAGGCGGGCCGCCCCGAAGTACATGATGAAGAAGGAGATGAGCCCCAGCGCCAGAAAGGCGCTCAGGGCCACCCGGAACACCTTGTGCACCTGATCCCGGCGGCCCATGGTGCTGGCCTCGGACACCATCTTGGACAGGGCCACCGGCAGACCGGCGGTGGAGATGGTGAGCAGGACGGAGTAGATGTTGTAGGCGTTGGAGAAGTCGGCGTACCCCGCGTCCCCGATGACGCTGACCAGGGGGATCTTGTAGAGCATGCCGATGATCTTCACGGTGGCGATGCCCGCCGCCAGGATGGTGGCGCCGCCGAAGAAGGTGCTCCTGCTGGGGGAGAGATGACTGGACACGGACAGGCCTCCTGAGGGTCGGCGGTCAGCCGAACAGTTTGGGCAGGGCGTACCCCTCTACCTCCCGGCGGATCCGGTCCAGGTCGAGAGTGAGGAATTCCCCGTTTTCATATATGACCTTGCCCCGGGCCATATTCATGACCACGTCGCAGCCGTGGGCGGCATAGACCAGGTTGGAGATCACGCTGTGGCACGGGGTGA
Organism: uncultured Oscillospiraceae bacterium; assembly: GCA_944386845.1. Lineage (GTDB taxonomy): Bacteria > Bacillota > Clostridia > Oscillospirales > Oscillospiraceae > CALXCT01. The sequence goes on from CALXCP010000015.1 coordinate 13,416, forward strand.
GGTTGAGGCGGGAGAAGTCCACCAGGATCAGGTCGGCGGCGTAGCCGTTGGCCACCACCCCGGTGTGCCGGCCCAGGGCCTTCGCCCCGTTCACCGTGGCCATGCTCAGGGCGTCCCCGGGCAGCAGGGCCAGGGGGTCGCAGTTTGCCCCGTTGTGGAGGATGGCGGCCAGCTTCATATCGCCGAACAGGTCGGTGCAGTTGTTGGAGGACACCCCGTCGGTCCCGAGGCAGACGTTGACCCCCGCCTTCCGCATGGCGGGGATGGGGGCGATGCCGCTGCCCAGCTTCAGGTTGCTCATGGGGTTGTGGACGGCGGAGACCCCCTTGGCGGCCATGACGGCCCAGTCCTCCGGAGTGGTCCAGACGCAGTGGGCGGCGATGGCCCGCCCGTCCCACACGCCGTGGTCGTCCAGCACCTGGATCGGGGTCCTGCCGTGGCGGGCGATGCACGCCTCGTGCTCCGAGCGGGTCTCCGAGATGTGCACGTGCATCCCGAGACCGTGGTCCCGGGCGTAGGCCGCCGTCCAGTCCCACATGGCGGGGCGGGAGGTGTATTCGGCGTGGATGGAGGCGTCGGCCAGGATGCGGCCGTCGTCATAGCCGTGCCACTGCTCCGTCAGCTCCCGCAGGGCGATGCAGTCGTGGTCGGTGCCGGGGTCGAAGGTGTCGGAGAAGAGGACGCCCCCCACCGACAGGTTGGCGCTGATGCCCGCCGCGGCCACCCGCTGGGCGATGACGCCGGTGCGCATGTACATGTCGGCGATGCAGGTGACCCCCGAGGCGATCATCTCGGCCAGCCCGAGATCGGCGCAGCAGGCCGCCGCCCGGTCGTCCCACCTGGCCTCCACCGGGAAGATGTAGTGGTTGAGCCAGTCCTGCAGGTCGTTCCCGTCCCCGTACCCCCGCATGGCCACCATGGGCACGTGGGTGTGGGCGTTGACGAAGCCGGGCATGAGCACCTTTCCGGTGCAGTCGATCTCCCGGTCATAGTCCCCGAAGGGGCGGGCGGTGCCCACGAAGGTGATCTTGGGCCCGTCCACCGAGACATAGGCGTCCTGAAGAAGGGGCTGGGCCGGGTCCATGGTGACCACGGTGGCGTGGGTGAAAAGAAGAGATGTCATAGGCGTCCTCCAGTTGCCAGCAATGCCCGGGCAAGGTCCAGCTCCTCCCGGCGGACGTACAGCGTGTACTCCACCCGGGCGTCCTGGTTCATGCCGAAGGTGCCGGTGCGGCCCCGGCTGCTGCCGCCGAACAGTCCGTCCAGGACGGTGGGGCTGGCCAGGTCCTTGTACTTGTACCGATAGCGGATCCCGGCCGCCGAGAGGGCGTCCCGGACCCGGTTGAGCTGGTTCAGATCATAGGTGACCAGCAGCTCTGCGCGGTTGAAGGGGGTGATCAAGGCGGAACAGCTCCTTCCTCAGGCGGCGGTCACAGCCGCCGCAGGCAGGCCCGCACCAGCCCGGAGAACTTCTCCCGGGCGGCCTCGGCGGCGTCCAGCACCTCCTGCTCGCTGAGGGGCTGGTCCAAAATGCCGGCGGCCATGTTGCTCAGCAGGGTGAAGCCCAGCACCTGCATCCCGCAGTGGCCGGCGGTGATGACCTCGGGGGCGGTGGACATGCCCACCGCGTCCGCCCCGGCCACCCGGGCGAAGCGGACCTCCGCCGGCGTCTCGTACTGGGGGCCGGGGAAGTACATGTACACCCCCTCCCGCAGGGGGATGGACAGCTCTGCCGCCGCCTGCCGGGCCACCTCCCGCAGGGCGGGGGTGTAGAGATGGGAGGCGTCGGGGAAGCGGGGGCCGAACTGGGGCAGGTTCTCCCCCCGGAGGGGGGACTCCATGAAGATCTTGATGTGGTCGGTGATGAGCATCAGGTCGCCGGCGCTCCACTCCCGGTTGACGCAGCCGGCGGCGTTGGTGACCACCAGGGTGTCGCACCCCAGCAGGCGCAGCACCCGCACGGCGTAGGACACCTCCTCATAGGAGTAGCCCTCGTAGTGGTGCATCCGCCCCTGCATGACGGCCACGGCCTGCCCCTCCAGGGTGCCGAAGACCAGCTGCCCCTTGTGCCCAGGGGCGGTGGAGACCTTGAAGTGGGGGATCTGGGCATAGGGCACGGCGATGGGGTGCTCCACCTCGTCCCCGAGGAAGCCCAGGCCGGAGCCCAGGATCATGGCCACTTTGGGCTGGAAATCGCCGATCTTGGCCCGGATGGCGTCGGCGCTCTCCTGATACTGCGCGAAGCTGTACTGACTCATAAGGGTGCTCCTCCTTTTGTTCAAAGCTGGGCGCCGCAGGACTTGCAGAACCGGTCCCCCTTGGCGCACAGGGCGCCGCAGGCGGGGCAGGGCTGCCCCTGCCGCAGGGCGGCCACCTCATCCTTCAGCTCGTTGAGCCGGGCGTAGGCGGCGTCGGCCTGGGCCAGCAGGGCGGTGACGTCCTCCTCGGGTTCCTGCCCGAGGTGGGTGCGGTACATCACCTGGCCCATCCGGCGCAGCAGGTCGCTGATCTCGGCGTTCTGATTGAAGATCTGGATATTGAGCTTGGCGGTGTCCACCAGCTCGCCGGCCCGCTGGCCCACATAACGGGCGGTGGGGGCGGCGGCCTCTCCCGCCGCGGCGGCGGTGCCCCGGATCTTGTCCAGCAGCTCTCGGATCCTCTCGTCCATGGTGCTTCGTCTCCTTTTTCCGCCCCGCAGGGCATACTTATCCATATTTTACACCAACGCCGGGGAAAATGCAACGACGGCGAGGAGGGAGTTGGAGAGGGACGGGAAAACAGCGGGGGCGGCCCCAGCCCGGCGGCGCACAGGGCGTGGCCCCGGACCGGGAGCGGTCCGGGACCTCACGGTCTTCCGTCCGGAGCGGCCGGGGGCAGGGAGGGGGCCAGACGGTAGACCCCCTTGCCCAGCTTCTCCAGCTTCCCGGACCGGCAGAGCCGGGCCAGGCTGCGCTGCAGGCTGCTGCGGGAGCAGCGCAGGTCGTAGATGGCGTCCCCCACCCGGTCGATCCGGTGGCCCGGGAGGGTGCGGAGGTAGAGGAGGACGCGCTGGTCCATGTCCTTCACCGAGTGGTCCAGGTTGGAGACGAAGGCCAGCTTTTCCGCCAGCACCCTGGCCAGAAAGCGCAGGAACACCGGGTCGTCCCGGAGGTATTGGCGGCAGTCGGCGGCAGACAGGGTGAGGCACTCCAGCCGGCGCACCGCCTCCGCGTAGAAGGGGACGAGCTGTCCGCACAGCTCCACCTCGCCCAGCGTGAGGCCGGGGCCCACGGTGGAGATGGGCGCCTTCTCCCCCGCGGCGGAGAGGGAGTAGATCTGGATGGAGCCGGACAGGATGATGTGCAGGTGCTGGCCGGAGGAGCCGGGCGCCTGGAGCAGCTCCCCCTTATCGTAGACGCGGTAGTGGTAGGGACACAGGCCCGGGGTGAAGTAGCGGCCGGGCGGGTACAGCGCCTCCAGCCGGAGGATCTGCTGCGGGTCCTGAAGGATCTTCATACGGTCGCCCCCTTTCCACAAAAGCATGCCACAGCGAAGAGAAATTTGCAACCGGATGTGTCACGTGAGACAATAAATAAACGCAGCACATCTTAAAATAAACATACGGACTTTTGATGAGCTGGTTATGGGAGGCGAACGGGATGAACCTGATCCAGATCGAGTATTTCCTGAAGCTGGCGGAGCTGGGGAGCTTCCGGAGGACAGCGGAGGCGCTCTACATCTCCCAGCCCGCGGTGAGCAAGCAGATCTCTCTGCTGGAGAAGGAGTGGGGGTTTCCCCTCTTCGACCGCAGCTACCGCAGCGTGAAGCTGACCCAGTCGGGGAAGATCATGCTGGAGGTGCTGAAGGAGAGCACGGAGAAGTTCGACGACGCCCTGATCCGGGCCAAGCGTCAGAGCAAGCAGTATACCCTGGAGCTGCGGATGGGCCTGCCCGAGTACGCCAACATGGGCGATCTGGACGAGCTGCTGGCCCAGTTCCAGCGGGACAACCCCACCGTCATCCTGAAGGTGCGGTACGTCCCCCTGTCCATGCTGGAGCTGTCGGAGGGGGGAAACGACTTCGACCTGGTGGTGAACTACGAGCGCAACCTCCGGGGCAAGAACCACGTGGAGAGCCGGACCCTGGGCACCCGGCGGCACATGGCCATCGTCTCCCGGGACCACCCGGCGGTGCAGAAGGAGCACCCCCGCTTCGAGGACCTGATCCACGAGCGGGTCTACGTCCCCAGCAACGACAACTCCAACCTCACCACCGACTACTGCGTCTTCATCTGCAACAACCACGGCTTCACCCCAGCGGAGGTGGAGTGCCTACCCAACATCGAGTCGGTGCTCATGGCGGTGAAGATGGGCTTTGGCTATGCGGTGCTGGACAACCTGCTGGAGCTGCCCCCCCGGTTCCAGCTCATCAGCCTGCCCACCAACGTCCGGTTCGACGTGAAGCTGGCCTGGAAGAAGGAGGACCAGAACCCCATGCTGAAGAAGCTGGTGACCTATATCTGCGAGGGCCTTCATTTGGGCCCTGCGGGGGAGACGGATGGCCGGCAGGTTATGGAGCGATAACGCGAAGGCGGATTGAATGTCCCGGGAGCGGAGGGGATAATGATACCAGTGATAAAGTCGGATCGGACCGACGAGGAAAGGCAGTGGTATTCATGAGCGAACTGATGCAGCGGATCGAGCAGATCGGCATCGTCACCCGGGATCTGAAGGCGATGGCCAAGCGGTATGAGGAGGTCTACGGCGTCGGCCCCTGGGTCATCGCCGACGGAGAGGGGGGCCTGGACCCCAAGTACCAGGCGGTGGACCTCACCGTCCGGGGCGAGCGGCGGGACTTCGGCGTCTCCCTGGCCTGGGCCAAGGTAGGGGACATCGAGATCGAGCTGATCCAGCCCCTGGATGAGCTGAGCGACTACGGGAAATTCCTGAAGGAGCACGGCGAGGGCATCCACCACATCTCCATGGTCACCGACGTGCCCAAGTTCCAGAAGACCATGGAGGAGCGGGGCATCCCCCAGCTGATGACGGGCCGGGTGCCCGGGGTGGAGACCTGGATCTACTATGACTCCGCGCCTGAGGTGGGCATGACCATCGAGATCCACGACCGGGAAAAGGGCTGACAGGAGGGAGCGGACGATGAAAGACACCATGCGCGCCTTCGTGGCGGTGGAGCGGGGCAGATACGAGCTCCGGGAGGTGCCCGTCCCCCAGGTGGGGGATGACGACATCCTTATCCAGGTGAAGGCGGCCGCCATCTGCGGCAGCGACGTGCATGTCTACGACGGGCATATGGACCCCCTGTGCGGCTACCCTGTGATCATGGGCCATGAGAACGCCGGCGTCATCGTGGCCAAGGGCAGGAACGTGCCCGAGCGCTGGCAGGTGGGGGACCGGGTGACCTCGGAGAACACCATCGACACCTGCGGCACCTGCTACGCCTGCATCACCGGGGACTATGTGGCCTGCGAGAGCCGCCGGGGCATGGGCATCGGCGCCGACGGCTGCCTGGCCGAGTACGTCCTCATCCCGGGGAAGATCCTGCGCCAGGTCCCTGACGTGATCTTCCACATCCCCGACAACGTGAGCTTTGAGGAGGCCCCCCTGATGGAGCCCGCCGCCAACGGCTACAAGGCGGTGTTCCAGGAGGGACGGCTGATGGCGGGGGAGACCGCGGTGGTCTCGGGCGCCGGGGCGCTGGGCCTCTACTCGGCCCACATGGCCGCCCTGGGCGGCGCGGCCCATGTGGTGCTGCTGGTGCGTAAGAGCACCGACCCCGCCAAGCTGGAGATGGCCCGGAAGATGGGGGTCACCGACGTGATCTACTCTGACGACCCGGACGCCGCCCTGGCCAAGGTGGCCGGGCTCACCGGCGGCTTTGGCGCCGACCTGTTCGTGGAGACCACCGGCGTGCCCGCCGTGCTCCAGCTGGGCATGCGGGCGCTGCACGTGAAGGGCCGGGCGGTGCGCATCGCCATCAACGACGCGCCCTACGGCTTCGGCCTGGACGACATCACCCTGCGCTCCATCGAGCTCATCGGCCACATGGGGTACAACACCATCTCCTGGCGCAACACCATCAATCTGGCCCGGGCGGGAAAGCTGGACCTGACCAGCATCGTCACCCACACGGTCTCCCTGGATGAATGTGCCCACGGCTTTAACATGATGGTCTCCCGGGAGGCGGGCAAGGTCATCGTCAAGATCGCCGACTGACCGGCGGACAAAGGCGAAGGGGAGGCAGAGCGATCTGCCTCCCCTTTTTGCGGCAAAAAAAGAGAAAGGGGGCGGTCCCCGTGCGGCTGGGTATGCCTGCCGGACTGTTCAACCGCTTTTTTGTCCTGCTCTGGGTGGAGACCCTGGCGCTCCAGATGGGGCAGAACATCTTCAACAACCTGATCTCGGTCTACGCCGTCTCCCTGGGGTATTCCAACACCTTCGCGGGGAGCCTGGCCATCCCCTACATGATCCTGGCGGTGGCGGGCCGGCTGTACGGCGGCTACGTCGCCGACACCAGGAGCCGGCGCACCGCCATGTGGGTGGGCTGCGCCGCCTTCGCCGTGGGCTCGGTGGCCTATCTGGTTCCCGCTCTGGCCGTGCCCGTCGCCCTGCTGCTCTTCCGGGGGCTCCACGGCTTCGGCTATGCCGCCGCCAGCACGGCGTACTCCGCCGCGGTGGTGGATGTGACCCCCCGGGAGCACCTGGCCCTGGGGGTGGGGGTGAACTGGACGGCCCAGGGGGTGGCCCAGCTGCTGGGCGGCGTGGTGACGGTGGCGCTGGTGTTCGGGACGAACTACAGCCCCGTCTTCCTGTGCGCGGCCCTGTTCTGCGCGCTGGGGACGGCGGCGGCCCTGCTGTGCGATTACGAGAAGGGCCGCGCTCCGGCGGAGCGGGCGCCCAGGCCGGCGGCCAGCCGGCTCCGGCTGTCCGACCTGGTGGAGCGGAAGGCCCTGCCCAACGCGGCGGTGGTGCTGGTGTACTACCTGGGCATCGCGGTGGGCACCTTCTACACCGTCTCTCTGGCGGCGGAGCGGGGCATCGCCGGCGGCGGGCTGTTCTTCACCGCCTCCGCCCTGGGGATGATCGTCAGCAACGTCTGCCTGGTGAAGCTGGCCGACCGGTTCGGCCGGCTGGCCGTCCTGCTGCCCGTCTTCACGGTGGCGGCGGTCTGCGACGTGTGCCTGGCGGTGACGGGCTCCTTTTCTGTCCTCCTGCTGGCGGGAGTGCTGTACGGCGTGGCCATCGGCGCCATGCCCGTGTTCCAGAGCGCCACGGTGGAGCATCTGCCTCCGGAGCGGCGGGGGGCGGGCACCAGCACCCTCTTCCTGGCCATGGACCTGTCCATGGGGGTGGGCCCCGTGCTGTGGGGGGCGGTCATCGACCTGGAGGGCTTCACCGCCGCCTATCTGGGCGCCGCGGTGCTGACGGTGGCGGCTGCCGTGCTGCTGGTTATCGTTTTCCGCCGGAGAACGGGGGAGAGATGACCGGGTGGTTATCGTTAAATAACGAAGTGGGTGCTTGTGTTATCTGCCGGAGATCGTAGAATGTGACCAAAGGGAATCCAACCTTTTATCAAAAAGGCGAAAGGAGAAATTCGTATGGCAAACATCCCCACTGTAAAGCTGAACAACGGCGTAGAGATGCCCCAGCTGGGCTTCGGTGTGGCCGCCCTGGGCAACGGCAAGGAGTTCCACCGGGCCATGGAGTCCGCTGTGGAGAACGGCTACCGGATGTTCGACACCGCCCCCTTCTATGAGAACGAGGCGGAGACCGGCGATTTCCTGCGCAACTGCGGCGTGAAGCGGGAGGAGCTGTTCGTGATCACCAAGCTCCCCAACGCCTGCCACGCCTACGACGACACCATCAAGGCCTATGAGGCCGCCCTGAAGAACATGGGGCTGGACTACATCGACATGTTCATCATCCACTTCCCCGTCCCCTCGGTGGGCAAGTACCACGAGGCCTGGGCGGCCATGGAGAAGCTGTATGAGGACGGCCGGGTGCGGGCCATCGGCGTGTCCAACTTCCAGGAGAAGCATCTGAACAAGATCCTGGAGACGGGCCACATCGTCCCCCAGATCAACGAGCTGGAGTGCAACCCCTACCTCACCGTGCGCCCCCTGTGCAACTTCTGCAAGGAGAAGGGCATCCACGTGGTGAACTGGTTCCCCCTGGGCGGCCCCCGCAACCCGCTGGTGCCCTATCCCGTGGACGACTTCAAGGTCCTGATCGATGACCCCGTCATGATCAAGATCGGCAAGAAGTACGGCAAGAGCCCCGCCCAGGTGGCGCTGCGCTGGGCCGTGCAGAACGATATCACCCCGATCCCCAAGTCCTCCAACCCCGAGCGCATCCGCCAGAACACCGAGATCTTCGACTTTACCATGACGGCGGAGGAGCTGGCTGAGATCGACGCCCTGGACCACGGCCGCCGCCTGGGTCCTGAGCCCGACCTGTTCGACGACATGACCATGGGCTGACGCCCAAAGACAAAGGAGTATCGAAAAACGATGGCAAAGATCCTGATCAGCCCCTCCAAATATGTCCAGGGAGCGGGCGAGCTGAAGAACCTGGGCAGCTACGCTGCCGTCCACGGCAAGAGCGCCCTGGCCCTCATCACGGCCTCCGGCCGCAAGCGCGTGGGCGCCGCGGTGGAGAGCGGCTTCGCCAAGGCGGGCGTGGACCTTCACTTCGAGGAGTTCCACGGCGAGTGCTCCAAGAACGAGGTGCGCCGCCTGGTGGCCCTCCTGGAGGAGAAGGGCTGCGACATGGTGATCGGCATCGGCGGCGGCAAGACGCTGGACACCGCCAAGGCGGTGGGCTACTACACCAAGAAGCCGGTGCTCATCTGCCCCACCATCGCCTCCACCGACGCCCCATGCAGCGCCCTGTCGGTGCTGTACACCGACGACGGCGTGTTTGAGGAGTACCTCTTCCTGCCCGCCAACCCCAACCTGGTGCTCATGGACACCGAGGTCATCGCCGCCTCCCCCGTGCGGCTGACCGTCGCCGGCATCGGCGACGCCCTGGCCACCTACTACGAGGCCCGGGCCTGCCTGCGCAGCGGGGCCACCAACTGCGCCGGGGGCAAGCCCAGCCTGGCGGCCATGGCCCTGGCTGAGCTGTGCCGGGACACCCTGCTGTCCGACGGGTTCAAGGCGGTGCTGGCCCTTCAGGAGAAGGCCGTTACCCCCGCGGTGGAGAAGATCGTGGAGGCCAACACTCTGCTCAGCGGCCTGGGCTTCGAGTCCGCCGGCCTGGCCGGCGCCCACGCCATCCACAACGGCCTGACCGTCCTGCCCGAGTGCCACCACATGTACCACGGCGAGAAGGTGGCCTTCGGCACCATCACCCAGCTGGTGCTGGAGAACGTGGAGGAGGAGGAGCTGGAGGAGATCGTCTCCTTCTGCATCCAGGTGGGCCTGCCCGTGACCCTGAAGCAGCTGGGCGTCGAGGAGGTCACCGACGAGAAGCTCATGCAGGTGGCCCAGGCGGCCTGCGCCGAGGACGACACCCTGCACAACATGCCCTTCGAGGTCACCCCCGAGTCCGTCTGCGCCGCGCTGAAGGCGGCGGACGCCTGCGGCCGGTATTACCTGTCCCTTTACCAGGACTGAGACCGCTCAGCCCTGTATCGACCAAACTGAAAAGGAAGGTGCTGAACATGGAACTGAACCAAAACGTGCTGGACCGCTTCCGTCTGGACGGCAAGGTGGCCGTGGTCACCGGCGCCGCCGGCAACATCGGCTCCCACAGCGCGGAGGCCTTTGCCCAGGTGGGGGCCAACGTGGCCATCGTGGACCTGCCCGTCTGCCTGGACCGCTCCAAGGAGGTGGCCAAGCGTCTGGCCGACCAGTACGGCGTCAAGGCCATGGCCTACGGCTGTGAGCTCACCGACGAGAAGCAGGTGGCCGCGATGTTCGACCAGATCGAGGCCGACTTCGGCTCGGTGGACGTGGTCCACGACAACGCCGGCGTGGGCGGCTCCCCCACCCCCGACATCGAGGAGTGGGACGGCGAGCACAACATGGCCCACATCGACCACTGGCGCCAGGTCATCAACATCAACCTGGTGAGCATCTACATCGTGGCGGTGGCCGCCGCCCGGGTCATGAAGCGGGAGGGCCACGGCGGGAGCATCGTCATCACCGGCTCCCTGGCCGGCCAGAACGTGAACCAGGGCCCCCTCTGGCAGACCCAGGACGACTCCTCCTACGGCACCGCCAAGGCGGGGGTGCTCTACTTCACCAAGCACTTCGCCTCCCAGGTGATCCGGTACGGCATCCGGGTCAACTCCCTGTCCCCCGGCTACTGCTACAGCCCCGGCCTGCACAGCGGCTTCCCCAAGGAGGTGCTGGACGTGTACGACCACTCCCAGCCCATCGACCGCATGATGCAGGTGGAGGAGCTCCAGGCCGCCATCCTGTTCCTGGCCAGCGACGCGTCCACCTACTGCGTGGGCACCGACCTGCTGGTGGACGGCGGGCACAAGAACTGGTGACCCCCGGCCGCCGGTGCGGCCGCTGAACGATACAAGATCAATTTTCAAGAAAGAGGTAATCGAACATGAAAAAGAACGCCTGCGGTTTTGAGCTCTATCTGAACTGCGCCAACCCTGCCGAGGCCAAGCGCCTGATGCAGGCCTATCCCATCATCGACGGCATCACCTCCAACCCCCAGATGATCGCCACCCAGAATGACGGGCGCACAGACCTGAAGAACATCATCAAGGAGCTGCGGGAGGCCTGCGGCCCCGACAAGCCGCTGTTCCTGCAGACCCCCTCCAACAACTATGACGACATCATGAAGGACGCCATGGCCCTGCGGGATGCCGGCGGCCCCAACACCATCGTGAAGATCCCCACCTGCCCCGACGGCATCAAGGCCATCTACACCCTGACCACCATGGGCATCCCCACCCTGGGCACCCAGGTCATGACCGCCATGCAGGGCGTCATGGCGCTGAAGGCCGGCGCCAAGTATGTGGCCCCCTTCTTCGCCCCCATCGAGCTGTTCTCCGAGGGCGAGGTGGCCGGCAAGGGCGTCATCGACGCTCTGGTGAATTACCGCGCCGTCTCCGGCTGCGAGGGCCAGATCATGTTCTGCGCTCCCCGGAACTTCGACGAGGTGTCCTGGCTGTTCCAGACCGGCTGCACCGCCACCACCCTGGATCCCTGCGACTTTGAGAACCCCTTCTCCTCCAAGGGCTTCACCTTCATCAACACCGACGTGCAGAAGAGCTGGGACGGCCGCTTCGGCGCCGGCGCCCGCATCCACGAGCTGCTGAGCAAGTAACTTCTACCCCCGCGTAAAAGGGGCGGGCCTTTCTGCCCATGGCCTGAGGGCCCGCCCCTTTTGCGGCCATTTTTAGGAGAGATGTCCCATGAAAACGTGGTATATCACCGGTGCCTCCACCGGCCTGGGCCGGTGCTACGCCGAGGCCGCCCTGGACCGAGGCGACCGGGTGGTGGCCGCCTCCATCGACCCGGAGAACATGGCTGACTACCCGGAGCGGTACGGCGACCGGGTGCTGGTCCAGCGCCTGGACGTCACCGACGCGGAGGCGGTCCGCCGCAGCTTCGCGGAGGCGGTGGAGCGCTTCAGCCGCATCGACGTCTGCGTGAACAACGCGGGCTACATGCAGTGCGGCGCCGTGGAGGAGATGAGCGAGGAGGAGGCCCGGAGACTGTTCGACTGCAACTTCTTCGGCACCCTCTTCGTCAGCCAGCAGGCCGCCCGGCACATGCGGGAGAACCGGTCCGGCGTCATCGTGGAGACGGCCAGCCTGGCCGCCCTGGACACCATCGCCGGCGAGGGGATGTACGGGGCCACCAAGCACGCGGTGCGGGGGCTGTGCCAGGCGCTGCGGATGGAGCTGGAGCCCTTCGGGGTGAAGGTGATCTGCGTGTGCCCCGGCCCCATCTGGACCGGGATGGCCAAGCGGGCCAAGCTGTGCGCCCGCCGCATCCCGGACTACGACCAGAACCCGGTGATGGCGGCCGAGCGCTCCCGCTGGGGCGACCCCGACGACCACACCAGCGACGTGGGCGACCCCGCCCGCTGCGCCAGGGTGCTGCTGGACGCCGTGGACCGGCCCGACCCGCCGGAGCAGCTGATCTTCACCACCTTTGCCGTGGATATCTACCGGCAGTCGGCGCAGCGCCGGCTGGCGGAGGCGGAGCGCTGGAGAGAGGCCAGCGCCGCCTGCGACATCGTCTCTGAAAAATAGAGAAAAGGAAAAAAGAGGAGGAAAACATCATGAGCGAAAACGGGAACATCCACCACGAGCACGAGAAGATCGTCTCCAAGGACGCAAAGATGAACTTTGGCTTCCGCCACTGGATGGTCATCGTCATGGGCTTCCTTGCCCTGTTCTTCACCGGCAGCGTGCAGAACGAGTCCCTGAACGTGGTCATCCCCAAGCTGACCGAGATCCACGGCTGGAGCGACGCCACCATCTCCATGACCAGCACCGTGGCCACCATCATCGGCGCCCTGTTCGTGCTGATCTGGGGCCAGCTGACCGAGCGCTTCGGCAGCAAGAAGTTCGCCATCCTGGCCCTGCTGCTGGCGATCGTGGGCTTCGCCTCCACCGGCCTGGTGACCAACCTGCCTGAGTACATCATCTTCCGCATCGTCACCGTCATCGGCACCCTGTCCACTATGAACTACTTCGTGGCCATCATCGCCACCAACTGGTTCCCCACCAAGAAGGGCATCGCCATGGGCTACATCACGGTGGGCAACAACGCGGCCTCCCTGGCCGCCCTGTGGATCCTGAACTTCCTGTGGGACGCCACCGGCTTCGCCATCGGCTCCATCGCCTATGCCGCCCTGGGCCTGATCCCCGTTCTGATCCTGGTCGTCCTGATCCCCGAGTACCCCGAGCAGTGCGGCTGCTACCCCGATAACGACACCTCCATGACCCGTGAGCAGGCCAACGCGCTGCTGGAGGAGGGCCGCCGCTATGAGAAGGAGAGCCCCTGGACCCTGGGCAGACTGCTGCGCGCGCCCCAGGTCTGGAAGCTGGGCGTCAGCCTGGGCGTGCTGTGCCTGTGCATCTCCGGCATCCTGACCCATCTGGTGGCCATCTTCGTGGACCGCGGCTTCACCGAGACCCAGGGCATGCTGGGCATGAGCATCGTCTCCGCCCTGGCCATCCCCCTGTCCATCCTGCTGGGCGTCCTGGACGCCAGAAAGGGCGCCAGGTTCGCCTGCATCGTGCTGGCCATCGTCATGGCCGTGTGCTACTTCATGGCTCTGGTCCCCGCCTGGTGGTCCGTGATCTTCGCCGCTCTGGCCGCCGCCGCGGTCATGGGCTGCCTGAACAACATGGCCACCTCTCTGCCCGCCTCCATCTTCGGCCGCTATGACATGAAGCGCGCCCAGTCCGTGATCCTGCCCATCATGCAGGTGCTCCAGGCTGCCGGCGTGGGCATGACCGGCGTGGTGGCCACCGTCACCGGCGGCTTCACCGCGGTGCTGGCCATCATGGGCGTCTGCTCCATCGTGGCCATCCTGATCCTGCTGACCCTGAAGGACGAGTGCATCGGCCGCGTGGAGTGATTTCCCCTAAAACCATATGAACGGAACGCTGAGACCAAGAATGGAGACCCGTTCTGATCTCAGCGTTCCAGCGCAGAACAAAGGAGCGTTTTATTATGAAGGAGACCGCAACCAAGCGTTTCAGCCTGGACGGCAAGGTGGCCGTCATCACCGGCGCCGCCGGCATGCTGGGCTATCATTCCACCTGCACCTTCGCCGAGGCCGGGGCCGACGTGGCCCTGGTGGACCTGCCGGTCTGCATGGCCCGCACCGAGGAGCTGGCCCGCGAGATCTCGGAGAAGTACGGCGTGAAGGCCCGGGCCTACGGCGCCGACCTCACCGACGAGAAGGCCGTGGACGAGATGTTCCGCAAGATCGCCGACGAGATGGGCACCGTGGACATCGTCCACAGCAACGCCGGCGTGGGCGGCGCCCGCACCCCCGACTATGAGACCCCGCTGTCCGACTGGATGCGGGTGATCAACGGCAACCTGGTGACCATGTTCCTGGTGGACACCGCCGCTTGCCGCATCATGATCCGGGACGGCCACGGCGGCAGCATCATCAACACCTGCTCCATGGGCGGCTCCTGCGTCATGCAGGGCCCCACCTACAGCACCTTCGACAACTCCTCCTACGGCACCTCCAAGGCGGCGGGGCTGTACTTCACTAAGTCCCTGGCCAGCCAGGTGATCAAGTACGGCATCCGGGTCAACTCCATCTCCCCGGGCCACATCACCCCCAAGGACGGCGGCCAGCTGGACGACGACTCCATGGACAAGGCCACCGTGGAGACCTGGTCCATCAGCCAGCCCATCAAGCGCACCTGCGACGTGGAGGAGCTCATGGGCGGCCTGCTCTACCTGGCCTCGGACGCGTCCACCTACTGCGTGGGCACCGACCTGCTCATCGACGGCGGCCACACCCTGTGGTGAGCTGAGAAACGGAGGGAACACCATGGCAAACGACAAGTATCCCTGCCCCTATACCACGGCGCAGCTGGAGGAGTTCTCCAAGGACCGCCTCTTCGACCAGATCGTGGTGGTGGTGAAGGACCTGAAGGCCAAGAAGGACAACCTGACGAAGATCTATGACCTGACCCGCTGGACCGAGGACGGCGTGGTCTCCAAGACCTACCGGGGCACCTGCGCCTCCGCCTGGATGAACGAGATCGAGCTCAAGCTCATCCAGCCCGACGGGACCCCCTCCCCCTGGCAGACCTACGCCGACAAGTACGGCGAGGGCATCTGCTGCGTCCGGGAGGTGCTGGATCAGGCCCGCTGGCAGTCTGAGCAGGAGCGCTACGCCTCCCTGGGCGTGAAGGTCATGGAGCGCTTTTCCGACGAGACGGGGGAGACCATCGTCTATGACCTGCTGGGCACCATCGGCGGCATGTTCGCCATCCATCTGGACAGCCCCGGCCGGGTGCAGCCCGCCCAGGACCAGCGCAACCCCCGGAAGCTGTGCCAGATCAACATCACCACCGACGACGTGGACCGCACCGCCGCCGACGTGACCCGCCTGCTGCGGATCGGGCCCTATGGCATCGGCACCCTGAACAACAAGACGGTGAAGAACGCCGGCCTGCTGGTGGACGGCAAGTGGTGCTGCCCCGAGTTCAGCTTCCAGCTGGGCATGGCGGTGGCGGGCAACCTGGAGTTCGAGATCATCGCCCCCACCGTGGGCCCCACCGTCTACAAGAGCTACATCGACCGCCGGGGGATCGGCTATCACCACATCAAGGAGATCATCCCGCTGGAAAAGCTGGACGAGATCTTCAACGGCTACATCCAGAAGGGGATGCCCCTGTGCATCAAGGGCACCATGGACATCACCACCTTCGCCTACATCGACTCGGAGGAGGCCTTCGGCTTCTACGTGGAGATGGGCGACGGCCTGCCCCCCGAGCAGCTGCCCGAGGGCTATGACCTCTACCTGTACCCCGCCGAATAAGGGGAGAACGACAGGGCCCGCACCGCCAAAAGCGGCGCGGGCCCTGTTTTCTGTCCCGAAACAGTTACCCGTTGGTTATCGAGTGATAACGACGCGGCGGATTGAACTGGGGAATGTTTTCTATATAATGAAAATAACCAAAGGGAGCGAGAGAGACTGCGCCTCTTTTTGCCAAATACGATAGGAGGCATCCGAACGGCGAAAGGAGAGCCCTTTGAGAAAGGAATGAAAGAGAGGTCCCCAACTATGGAAGAGAAGACAAACAGCGTCCAGAACATCAATAGCTTCGGCGCAAAGGGATGGTTCCTGATCCTGTACTCCCTGCTGGCCCTGTTCGTGAACGTCTCCATGACCATCGACGGTCTGAACGTGGCCCTGCCCCTGGTGACCGAGAACAATCAGCTGGACTATGACATCTGCCTGAGCCTGGGCACCGTGGCCGGCTTCGTGGGCATCGTGCTGATGTTCGTCATCGGCAAGATCCGCGAGAAGGTGGGCTCCCGGCTGACCTCCGGCGTGCTTCTGATCATCGCCGGCGTGGTCTACTGCCTGATGTACCTGAACTCCAGCAGCATTGTGATGTACGGCGCCGCCATGTCCATCCTGGTGGCCGCCACCCAGAGCTGCGTCTACCTGTGCACCGGCGCCCTGCAGGCCCAGTGGTTCCCCCGCAAGCGCGGCGTGGCCGTGGGCATCTCCACCACCGGCGCCAACATCGGCTCCGCCATCCTGGTCCCCCTGATGACCGCCACCACCACCTTCCTGGGCTGGAAGATGGGCCTGTCCGTGTTCGGCATCCTGTCCATCGTCGTGGGCGTGCTGGGTCTGGTGGTCCTCCGGGACAACCCCCTGGACGCCGGCTATTACCCCGACAACGTGTCCAAGGAGGTCTATGAGAAGGAGTACCTGGTGGAGCAGGACGCCAACAAGACCACCTATGTCAGCGACTGGACCGTGGCCCGCCTGCTGACCACCAAGGAGACCTGGCTGGCCATCCTGGTCCCCGCCTGCATGGGCCTGGGCCTGGTGGGCATCGTCTCCCAGTTCGTCAACCGCAACGTCTCCCTGGGCCTGTCCCAGGGGCAGGCCGTGGGCGCCATGACGGTGGCCGCCGTCTTCGGTATGCTGGGCTCCTACCTGTTCGGCGTGCTGGACACCAAGCTGGGCACCAAGAAGGCCGCCATCTTCTACTGCTTCTTCTTCGCGGTGGGCATCGTGATGAACCTGCTGGGCAACTTCCACATCGCCTTCGTGTACATCTCCATCGTGATGGTGGGCGCCTCCCTGGGCGGCACCACCAACTTCCAGATCTCCTGGCCCGCCTCCATCTTCGGCCAGCTGGATTACCCCACCGCCAACACCGTGATTTACCCGATCATGTACTGCATCATCTCCCTGAACTTCGCCATCAACGGCTTTGTGCTGAAGATCTCCGGCAACCTGAACGTCGCCTATGTGATCTACGCCTGCCTGCTGCTGGTGGGCGCCCTCCTCGCCGGTCTCACCGATTCCACCAAGTGGAACAAGGACGTGCACCCCGAGCTCATGAAGAAGAACTGACCAGTCTCCCCTCTGGGGCGCGCGGTGAGAGCCGCGCGCCCCTTCTCTCTGCCCGGGGGCCGGCGCCCGGCAGAGGACAAAACGCGGGC
>CALXCP010000016.1 GCA_944386845.1 uncultured Oscillospiraceae bacterium
AGCCTGCCCACCTCGGCCTTCACGGCGGCCTCGAAGCTGGGGACGGTGAGCCCCATGGCGGTGAGCAGCTGGGGGATGAAGCCCTCGCCGTCGCTGACCAGGGCCAGCAGCAGGTGCTGCTGCTCGATCTGCTGCTGCCCGTATTCCTGGGCCAGGCTCTGGGCCCCCTGGATGGCGGCCAGAGACTTCTGGGTAAGCTGATTCATATTCATAAGGCGTCACACTCCTTCTTCTGTGTGCTGCGTTTTTCTGGGATTAGCACTCTCGCTCCTTGAGTGCTAACGCTATGATACCCCCAAATTCCTATAAATGCAATAGGGTCTCCGCGGATTCACAAATAATTTACAATTCCCCGCCCCGAAGGGTCCGGACGGTCACCCCCTGGGCGGACAAGGCGGCCAGATAGAGCACCCCGCCGAACAGGGCGCAGCCCACGGCGGCGGGCAGGGGGGCCAGCCCCCGGGCCAGCAGCTCCCGGAAGAGCAGGTTGGCGCACAGGGCCATGAGCAGGCTGGCCAGGGCGGGGGCGGTGAACCACTGGAACAGCCGCAGGGGGAGCCCCACCGCCCGCACCAGGCTCACGGCGTTGAGCAGGGCCCCCAGCGCGGCGCTGGCCACGAAGCCCGCGAAGAAGCCCCCCAGGCCCACGCCGGGCCGGCCGGTGAGGGCGGCGGTGAAGAGCAGCTGCACCCCGTCGCTGAGCAGGGCGTTCCGGGCGGCGGCGGGCTGCCGCCCCACCCCGTTGAGGGCGGCCCCCAGCACCCCCTGGTAGCAGCTGAACACCACCCCCACCGCCAGGGGAAGGATGCCCTCCCCCACCCGGGGCTCCCGGAACAGGGCCGAGCCGATGGCCGGCCCCACCACCGCCATCAGGGCGGTGCAGGGCAGGGCGGCCGCCGAGGTGACCAGCAGGGCCTGGTGGATCTGCCGGTGGGTCTCCCTCCGGCGGCCCAGGGCGGCGGTCTCCGCCAGCCGGGGCATCAGCAGCAGGTTCACCGCCCCCAGGAAGGCCATGGGCAGGGTGAGCATGGGCAGGGTCATGCCGCACACCACCCCGAACAGGGACATGGCCTGGGAAACGTCCATCCCCCCGGCCACCAGCCGGGCGGGTATGAGCACCGAGTTGGCCGAGTTCATCAGGTTGCCCGCCACCGCCGTCAGCCCCACGGGCAGGGCGATGGCGGCCACCGCCCTGCCCAGGCCGGGCTCCGCCGGGCCCATGGGGCGCCCGTCCCGCCGCCGGGCCCTGGCCCGGAGCAGCACCAGCGCCCCGGCGGAGAACACCTCGCAGGCGGTCATCCCCGCCACGATGAGACCCACGGTGCGCTCCGGGGTCTGGGGCAGGAAGGCGGCCAGCAGCCCCAGCACCGCCCCCGCCCGGACGAACTGCTCGGCCAGCTCCACCAGGGCGGGCGGGCGCACCTGCCCCATGCCGTAGAGCTGGTGCTTGTGCAGGTTCTCCACCCCGGTGAGGGCCACGCAGGCGGGCAGGAGCAGCAGCCCCAGCCGGGTCCGGGCGTCCCCCAGCAGGTACACCGAGATGGGGTCGGACAGCAGGGCCACCGCCGCCCCCAGCACCGCCGCCAGCAGCAGGAAGGTCCGCAGGCTCAGGGACAGGGTGCGCTCCAGGTCCCCCCGGCGGCCCAGGGCCTGCTGCCGGGCGGACAGGTTGGACACCGCCGCCGTCAGTCCCACCGCCGTCAGCGACAGCAGCACCGAGTACACCGGCATGATCAGCTGATAGAGCCCCATCACCTCCGCCCCGATCTGCCGGGACAGGGCGATGCGGTACAAAAACCCCAGCCCCTGCCCCGCCAGGCCGGTGGCGGTGAGCAGCAGGGTCCCCCTGAGCAGGGCGCCCGGCTCTTTCCCCACGGGAGCACCTCCTTTCTCTCTCCACACTCTCTACTTGTATTCAGCCGCCCGCCGTTCAGAAGTGCGACCTGCGCGCAAACTTTCCGGCCCGCCGCTTTACCGGGCGTATTTTCGCCTGCGGCGGAGCACCGGCCGCCCCCCGCCCGTCTCCCGCCCTTCTGTCCCCGCATTTCTCCCGTTTTTCATCAAAATTTAAGGTTTCCCTTGTTCCATTCCCCCCGAAAGTATGGTAAACTGTTGCGTGACCGGGCCTCCCGCCCGGGCCCCGCCGGCGCGCCCTCCGCACCGGGGGCTTTCTGAGAGTTTAAGGTGGACCCGACATGGATTTTGATTTTGACACCCTCATCATCGGCGCCGGACTGGCCGGCGCCACCGCCGCCCGCCGGCTGGCCGAGGACGGCGGCCGGCGCGTCCTGGTGGTGGAGCAGCGGCCCCACATCGGCGGCAACGCCTACGACTGCCTGGACGAGGCGGGCATACTCGTGCACCAGTACGGCCCCCACATCTTCCACACCAACGACGCGCGGGTGTATCAGTTCCTCTCCCGCTTCACCGACTGGCGGGACTACCAGCACAAGGTGCTGGCCAACGTGTACGGGCAGCTGATGCCCGTGCCCTTCAACCTCCACTCCCTGGCCATCGCCTTCGACGACGAGAAGGCCGCCCGGCTGGAGAAGAAGCTCATCGACACCTTCGGCCCCGAGCGCAAGGTCACCATCCTGGAGCTCCGGCAGAACACCGACCCGGAGATCGCCCAGCTGGCCGGCTATGTCTACGAGCACATCTTCGTCCACTACACCATGAAGCAGTGGGGCACCACCCCCGAGCAGATCGACCCCAACACCACCGCCCGGGTGCCCGTCTTCCTCTCCCGGGACGACCGGTATTTCCAGGACGCCTATCAGGGCGTCCCCGCCCAGGGGTACACCTCCATGGTCACCGCCATGCTGGACCACCCCAACATCACCGTCCGGCTGGACACCGACGCCCGGAGCCTGCTCACCCTCGGGGACGAGCACGTCTTCTTCCAGGGGGAGCCCTTCACCGGCACGGTGGTCTACACCGGCGCGGTGGATGAGCTGTTCGCCTGCCGCTTCGGCCGGCTGCCCTACCGCACCCTGGACTTCCAGTTCGAGACCCACCCGGTGGAGTGGTACCAGACCTGCGCCACCGTCAACTACACGGTGGACCAGCCCTACACCCGCATCACCGAGTTCAAGCACCTCACCGGGCAGGTGAAGAAGGACTGCACCACCATCGTCAAGGAGCTCTCCCGGGCCTACACCGGCGCGGCGGGGGAGATCCCCTACTACGCCATCATCAGCCCGGAGAACAACGCCCTGTACGAGCGCTACGCCCAGCTCACCCGGCATTACCCCGGCTTCCACCTGCTGGGCCGGCTGGCCGAATACAAGTACTACAACATGGACGCCATCGTGGCCCGAGCCCTGTCGCTGTGCGACGACCTGCTGAAGTGATCCCGCCCCCGCCCGGGGAGAAAACGTGAAGAGAGAGACGTGATACCGTGGAAAAAGTGATCACCTTCGCCGTCCCCTGCTACAACTCCGCCGCCTACATGGACCACTGCGTGGAGACCCTGCTCACCGCCGGAGAGGACGTCGAGATCATCCTGGTGGACGACGGCTCCACCAAGGACGACACCCCCGCCATCTGCGACCGGTACGCCCAGCAGTACCCCGGCATCGTCCGGGCCATCCACCAGCCCAACGGCGGCCACGGCGAGGGGGTCAACCAGGGCATCCGGAACGCGAAGGGCCTTTACTACAAGGTGGTGGACTCCGACGACTGGCTGGACACCGACGCCCTGGCCAAAGTCATGGATACCCTGCGCCGCTTCGCCGCCTCGGAGCGGCCGGTGGACCTGGTCATCGCCAACTACGTCTACGAGCACGTGGAGGATGACACCCGGAAGGTGATGAAGTACACCAACGTCTTCCCCAAAGAAAAGGTGTTCACCTGGGACCAGATCGGCCGGTTCGGCGTGTCCCAGTACCTGCTGATGCACAGCGTCATCTACCGCACCCAGCTGCTCCGGGACTGCGGGCTGGAGCTGCCCAAGCACACCTTCTACGTGGACAACATCTTCGTCTATCAGCCCCTGCCCTTCGTCCGCTCCATCTACTACATGGACGTGGACCTGTACCGCTACTTCATCGGCCGGGCCGACCAGTCCGTTAACGAAAGCGTCATGATCGGCCGGGTGGACCAGCAGGTCCGGGTCACCGAGCTGATGATCCGGGCGCACGACCTGGGCAGGGTGGCCGCCCAGCACAAAAAGCTGGGCAGGTACATGTTCAACTACCTGGCCATGATGATGGCCATCTCCTCCATCTTCCTCACCATGGACGGCTCCGACCAGGCGCTGGTCAAAAAGAGCCAGCTGTGGGCATACCTGCGCACGGAGGACCCGGCGGTCTACGGAAGGATGCGCCGCCGGCCCCTGCCCTCCTTCACCGACCTGCCCGGCCGGCTGGGCCGGAAGCTGTCGGTCTCCCTGTACCGCCTGGCCCGGAAGATCTACAAGTTCAACTGACCGCCCGAAGGCCCGGAGCGCCCCGCGCTCCGGGCTTGCTTTTTCTCCCCGTTCCTCTATAATAGAGGCAGAAGGAAAACTCCATGAAAGGAAGGTGCCCGCCGTGAGACGACCTCTGACCGCCGCCCTGTGCCTGGCCCTGACCCTGCTTCTGCTCCCCGGCTGTGTCAGCCGGCCCGACCCCCAGCCCACGCCCACCCCCACCCAGACCGGGACCCCCGCCCCCTCTCCCAGCCCCACCGAGACCGACGGCCGCGCCGTGGTCCGCCTGGCCGTCCTCACCGACGCCTCCGGTCTGGGGGCCGCCGGCCTGATGGCCGGCAGCGAGGCGGGCGAGACCGCCGTCCGCTATGAGGTCACCCTCACCGACGACCCCGACCTGGCCGCCTCCGGCCTGCTGGCCGGCACCCTGGACGCGGCCGCCCTGCCCACCCACCGGGCCGCCGCCCTCTACCACCAGACCGAGGGAGAGATCCGGCTGCTGGCCGTCACCGCCCTGGGCGGTCTCGCCGTCCTGGAGGACGGCGGGGAGGTCCGGACCCTGTCCGGCCTGGCCGGCCGCACCCTCTACGCCGCCGGGGAGAGCTCCGCCGCCTCCGTGGCGCTGGGATGCCTCCTGGCCCGGGAGGGCCTGTCCCCCGACGATGTGGACCTCCAGTGGTCCGCGGCGGACAGCCTGGCCGACCGGATGATCGCCGGGGAGATCGACCTGTGCCTGCTGCCCGCCCCCGACGCCGCCCGGGTCACCGCTCAAAGCGGCCAGATCCGCGTCGCCCTGGACCTGGCCCAGCTGTGGGAGGACACTCTCCCCGGCTCCGCCATGGCGGTGAGCTGCCTGGCCGTCCGGGCGGACTTCCTGGAGGAGCAGCCCCAGGAGGCCGCCGACCTGCTGGCCGAGTACGCCGCCTCGGTGGACCTGGCCCTCACCGACCCGGAGACCGCCGCCCCCCTGGCCGCGGAGGCCGGCCTGGCCGCCGACCCGGAGGCCGCCCTGGCCGCCATCCCGGACTGCGGTCTGACCTTCCTCACCGGCTCCGACATGCGGGAGGCCGTCCAGAGCTACTTTGAGGAGCTGGCCGCCTACGACCCCTCCGTCCTGGGCGGCTCCATCCCAGACGACGCATTTTACGTCATCCCCTGATTCCGGAGCAAAGCGAGGGCAGGGTGTACAGTTCTGTACACCCTGCCCGCTTTTTTGCGCCTTGGGGGATGGTCTTGAGGAACGGTTTTTAGATGTAAGCGTACACCTTTCGGAGCAAGTTCCCCCTTTTCGATGGAAAGCATATGGGGTAAGCCCCATGTCCAAATTGGGCGGCGGGTTGGTTTAGCCCTTACCGCATGGCCACGTAAAAGAATGGGTTATAGCCGGTCCGGTCACTGTTCAAGCCCCCGCTGCCCCCACCGGATACCTTAAAGCCGCTGGCCGTGACACTGAGCAGATGGGACGCCTGATTTGGGAAAGCCAGCTGCGCACCAGTCTCGTAGATGCACTCGGCGTTCAATCCGCCCCCCGGCACCACCAGCACCGCCTTGGGCTGAAAGCCCAATTCGATGGTCTGGCTGTCCGCCCCGTCTCCGGTGTAGGTGCCGGTGACCAGCCATGCCCGGCTCTGTGCCAGCTCCTCCACCGCCTCCAGCTCGTCCCCCGTGGCCATACCGGCCAGGGCCGCGTCGATCTTCTGGTGGGCCTCGTTGAACTCCGTCCGCAGAAAGCGGTCCCCCGCGTCCCAGATGGGCAGTTCGTAGTGTTCCGTGTGATCGTTCGCCATGAGAAAAATCCTCCCTTTTGCCCCTGATGGCGCACCGCGCCGGCAGAGCCTTTGATTTGTCTTTCGGGAGTTCTCCCAGGGCGTGCCGTTGCACGTCATCTTCCATGTTGTTCCTGTTTGTGTCCCACTTCCCCCCAAAAACGCCCACAGGCGCACCCCCGAAGGGGTGCGCCTGCGAGATTTTCACATCGACGTTGTGAAGTGGAAAATCATGCGCCAGTAACGGTGACGGTAACTTCGGTGCAATCAGCAGTGGCCGTCATGTCGCCGTCCACAGAGGCGTCGGTGTTGGTCACGGTGCAATTCACCTTGTAGGTATCGGCGGTCTCAAAGGTGACGGTGATGGAGCTGCCAGTCCCGGTCGCGATCACCTCGCCCTCGTCATTGGTGATGGTCCAGGCATAGCTCAGAACACCGGAGCCGCTCGCACCGGACACAGTGTAGGTCTTCTCATCACCAGGGGCCGCGGAAGTGTCGCCGCTGATGATACCAGCGGTGGGCGCAGCAGCGTCCGTCAGGACCTCGGTGATGAACACGACCGCGATGGTGTTGTGCGCCTCAGAGGTGGTCTCACGGCTGGCGCGGATGGCGACGAACTTGTTGTCGGCATCGTCGGTGATGTCAGCCACAGTGCCCACGGTCAGGTTGTTGTCGGCATCGATGAAGTAGACCACGGTGTCGTTGGTGTAGGCATAGCCGTTGCCGGCAAGGCTGAAGGTGCCGTTGTTGCCGCGCCCGGTGCCGGTGCCGCGGACATACTCGTTGTTCAGGCCATTGGTGACGCGAGCGCTGATCTCGGTGATCTGGCCGTCATCGTTGTACGCCTCGGCGATGTAAACGCCGTCGTCGGAAACGCTGGGGCTCTCAGCGAA
Organism: uncultured Oscillospiraceae bacterium; assembly: GCA_944386845.1. Classification (GTDB taxonomy): domain Bacteria; phylum Bacillota; class Clostridia; order Oscillospirales; family Oscillospiraceae; genus CALXCT01. The sequence continues at coordinate 7,071 of CALXCP010000016.1, forward strand.
CTCCAGGTTCACGATCTCGGTACCGCCGTTCATGACAGCCCGGATGCTGTAGCCGGAGACGCCGTCCGCATCGTACAGGGTGGTCACGGTCTTGTCCACCACGTAGAACACGTCAGAAGCGCTGGTGCTGCCGGTGACGTTCTCCTTGGGATCAAGGACCACATAGGTGGCATAGCCGTTGGAAGTGGCATAGGCGACCATGGAGCCGTCGCTCAGACCGGAGACGCTGGGCACCGCGGTGTAACCGGTATAGACGGTGAAGGTGTCCTTCGCAGTGGGGGTCGCACCGGCGCTGTAATCACGGATCAGGAAGACCGTGTTGGAGTTGGCCAGCAGGTTGGTGCTGTCGTCCAGCTTGACGGTGGGATTCCCCTTGGCGATCACAGCCTCCCCAATGGTGCCGGAAGCCTCCTGCCCGTCCTTAGACCCGGCCGCGTAGGCATCCGCCTCATCCAGGACGTACTCGTCCTTGTCATTGATGGTGTACTCCACGAACTGACCCTCAAGAGCGGTGGCATCATCCTTCACGGTCACCACGCTCACGGTGCCGGTGGTCAGGTCCAGCAGCTTGGCGATCTCAACGTTTTTATCAAAATCACCCGGCCGGGTATCGGCATCGAGGACATAGGCCAGAGTGGTGGCCTCCACGCCCTCGGCGTAGACCAGGTTGTTGCCGTTGTCCACGTAGTAGGTGGCGACGTCGCTGTACAGAGTGTTCAGAGCGGAGCAGCCGTCCAGAGCCATGGCGCCAGACAGGCCAGAGGTCTTGTAGGTGCTGCCGCCGATGGTGGCATCAGAGCCCTTCAGGGCGGTCAGAGTGCCGGTGAAGGAAGCGGCCTTCTCGATGTAATAGTAGCCGTTGGCGCCCTGATACCACAGGACGATGTCGTTCTCCTTCAGGCCCTCATAGCCCACCACGGTCTCAGTGGTGTTGTTGGCGTTGAAGCTGCTCAGACCGGTGATGCCGGGAACGCGGACCAGGGTGTCCTCGCCGGAAACACGGGTGCTGGGGTCGTCGGTCAGCTTGGCCACGGTCTTGGCAGTGATCTTCACCACATCGTACCGGCCGTTGTCATCGGTGTCGATCAGGTCGACCACAGTACCACGGGTCGCCACAGCGGTGCTGGCAGCGGTGCTGATTGTAGTGCCCAGATAGTCGCCATTGTAGATGTACTGAACAGTGTCGTCATCCTGGGCGATGTAGCACTTCTCAGTCCGGTCAGACAGCTTCGCCAGGGTATCGCCAGAGGTAGAGGTACCCAGGATGGTCGCAGCTTTGGAGGCCACGGCGGCGGTGGAGACCAGACCGTCGTTGTCCTTGTAGTAAACCACGATAGTGCCCAGGTCCGCCACGTCAGAGGTGACCTTCACGCTGCCGTTGTCGATCGCGGTGTCGTCCTCGCCGCCGGCATAGGTCAGAACACCGGTCACGGGCGTCACGTCGTTGAACAGGCTGTGCGCCAGGGTGCCGTTGGGGTCGTCGCGATAGATCTGCAGGGTGGCCAGATACTCCTGGGGAACCATGAACAGGGCGTTCTTCAGCATCTGCGCCACGTTCTCACGGGACACGCCGGAGTTGGCGGCCACGGACAGGTCCTCGTACAGGCCGCTCCGCTGAGCGATAGCGGTGACATTCAGGGCGAACTGGTTGTTGGCCGCGAACTCGCTGTTCTGGTTGTAGCCCAGGGCCATCAGCAGGATGGCGGCGGCCTGAGCGGCAGTCAGGGTGGAGTCGGGGCTGAAGGTGGTGGCGCTGGTGCCCGCGATCACGCCCGCGCTGTAGCAGTAGGCGATGTAGGGGGCGGCCCAGTGGCCCTGCACGTCGGTGAACGGGGTGTCAGTGCCGTCGAACAGGGTGGTGTCGAACTTGCTGCCGTTGAGCAGGTTGGACATCATGACGGTGAACTCGGCGCGGGTCAGGGTGGCGGTGGGGTTGAAGTTCCCGTTCTGGTCACCCGTGACGATGCCAAGGTCGGACAGGAGCTGGACAGCCTCAGCCTGGCTGACCGCATCCTGATCCTTGTAGCTCTTCGCGCTGGCGCCGACGACCATCAGGCTGATCAGCATGGCAGCCGCCAGAGCCAGAGACAGAGCTCTCTTGAGATTTCTCATGGGATGTTTCCTCCTTTTTAGTTTCGGCTCCTGTCCGCCGTTTCGGCGGCGGCTGGCCGGTCCCCGCGCCGTCATCTCCGTGCCGGTGTCCTCGGGGATACACAAAGTATCCCCTGCGGGACCGTCCCGTTCTGACAGCCCGGGCCCTCGCCCATCCATCCGCCGCTCCGTCGTCCAGCAGCCTCTTTGATTTGGCCTTCTCCCGTTTGATTGGCAAAAGACCGTTTTTCGAGGCGCGAGAAGGCTTTGCGGCCCTGCAAGGGCTGTACGACGCCCCTTACAGTTTCTCAGAGGTTCTAAAAACATCCCAAAACAGCAAAAAAGCCGCCCTTACGGGCGGCAAAAGTGACCTTGGTAGACACCTGGTAGACATTTTTGAGATGGGAACATCTCCCAGCCCGCAAACCGCTGGGCCCCAGCGGTTTGCGGCACTTTTCTGGTAGACATTTGGTAGACGGAGCCGAAACTTTCACTCTTTCTCTAAACCCACCCACCGCCCATTTTCGGTATAGGGGGCTCCGCCCCCTATGACCCCCGGCGGCGCGCCCGGTGGTCGCGCCCTACGTGCTACGAGTTTGTCGGAGTGTACCGGATGTCGGGAGCATCCCCCGCCGGGCGGCCACACGGGGCCGCCCCTACGGCAAATCCGGAACGTCCCAACGCCGAAAATCCCTCATTCCTAATTCCCCAAAAACCGCCCACGCCGTCAGTTCCGGCACCCAGGCGCCGCAGGGCCAGCGCAGGCGGCTTTTCGTCCGCCGGGTCAGGCCGTAACGGCCGGCGCGAGAGGGGTGCGGTCGCCAAATTTTGCGCGCCGGCCGCGACCACCGACATCCAGGTGCTGTCCCCCGTAAAATGGGGAGGTCTCGGAGGGGGCGGGGCCTATGGGGCACCGCCGCAGCGCAGCGGAGGCGAGGGACCCTTCGGGCCCGCCCCCCTCTGAGCGCGTCTTTGGGTACTTTCTCCGCGTGGAGAAAGTACCTCGCCCTCAGGCGAAATATCTATACCCACCCGCCACCCAATTTTGGTATAGGGGGCTCCGCCCCTATGACCCCCCACCCCTTCGGGGGAGAGATGTGAAGCACCCCCCACGGCGGGGGCGAGCCCCCACCCTACATGACGCGGGTCCGCCGGGGGGCGTTGGATATCAGGACACACACGCCGACGCGGCTCTCTTCCTCCTGCTGCCGCCCGTGGGCAGGCGAAGGGCCGTCTGCCCCCGACGATGCGGCGCCTTGCGTGGGTAGTCACTGGGGCGTGAGCCTGCCCGCGTGGTGTGAATTCTCCGGGGCGTTGTTCTGGCATCGGAGCCGCTCCCTGCCGGTGCGCCGGGTCGTTCGCGGCCCCCTGAAAAATGCCCCTTGAGGTATGCACCGGTGTACGATCATTCCCCAAATTCGTCCTCCAGCGAACAAGAAAAAGGGCTGGGTGTACGGTACCGTACACCCAGCCCTGCCGCGTTCACAGGCGGCCGGCCAAGTTTTTGGCGGCGGTGCGGAGGCGGACCATGTCGGCCTCATTGGGAAGGCCGCGGACGTCGCCCATGCGGCCCAGGGTATTGTTGGGTTCGTTGCCAACATACTCACTGAGGATGTACCACTCGTCGGCGACGGTGAAGCCGAAGTGCTCGAAGAACTGCCCCAAATACTTGCCGGCGGGGACGGCCTCGTTCATGCCGGTGTGGGTGCCGCAGTAGGTGCAGAAGATCAGCGCGTTCTTGCCCGGGCGCTTGGGCGCGCCGGGGACCACCTCTCCCCGGGCCTTGTACTCCTGGAATTTCGCCTTGAGGTAGGCGTCCGCCGGCTTGGGGGCCGACCAGTTGTAGGAGGGCGCGCCGACGCACACCAGGTCGTAGTCGTAGAACTCCAGTCCCTGGGAGCCCTCCGCCCCCATTTTCCACAGCTCGGTCTCCCAGCCGGCATCCGTCAGGCCGGCCTGGATGCTGCGGGCGCAGCGCTCGGTGTTCCCGGTGGCGGACCAGTAGATGATCAGTGCTCGCTTCATAGGCTCTTCCCCCTTTTGTTTTCCGGCGAAGACAGGCCCCGCCGTTGGTGGATCCATGATAACACCAGGGCAGGGAGACGTCCATCCTCCAAATGGACTATTTTTCTATATGTTGGAATTCTGATAAAGTTCAGTCCTTCAGGCTCTGGGCCCAGGCGGCGTACTTCTCCACCCGGGCGGCGCAGTCGTCCCCGTCGGTGCCCCGGGCCAGGACGTAGACCTTCACCTTGGGCTCGGTGCCCGAGGGGCGGACGATGACAGAGGTGCCGTCGGTCAGCTCGTAGCGCAGCACGTTGGAGCCGGACAGCTCCATGGTCCCCTTCGCCCCGGTGGCGGCGTCCGTCACGCTGCCGTTCTGGTAGTCCTTCCACTGGGCCACGGGGGTGCCGGCCACGTCGGCGGGCGGGGTCTGGCGCAGGCCGGCCATGAGGGCGGCCATCTTCTTCAGCCCGTCCAGCCCGGGCATCACCAGGTTGACGGTGCGCTCGCCGAACCAGCCGTACTTCTCGTACAGGGCCTGAAGGGCGTCGTACAGGGTCATGCCCTGCCCGGCGTACCAGGCGGCCATCTCGGTGAGCAGCAGGGCGGCGGTGACGGCGTCCTTGTCCCGGACGTAGTCGCCCACCATGTAGCCGTAGGACTCCTCATAGGCGAAGATGACCTCGCCCTGGCCGCTCTCCTCCAGCTGGTCCTTCTTCTGGGCCAGGAACTTGAAGCCGGTGAAGGTGTCGTAGCAGTCCACCCCGCTGCGCTCGGCCACCGCCCGGGCCATCTCGGTGGTGACGATGGTCTTCAGGGCCACCGGGTGCTCCGGCATCCTCCCGGCCCGCTTCAGGGCGCCGATGAGGTAGTCCAGCAGCAGCACGCCGGTCTGGTTGCCGGTGATGGTGACGTACTCGCCGGCGGCATCCTTCACCATGATGCCCACCCGGTCGGCGTCGGGGTCGGAGCCCAGGATGAAGTCGGCCCCCACCTCCTTGGCCAGGTCGACGGCCAGGTAGAAGCCCTCGGGGTTCTCCGGGTTGGGGGAGACCACGGTGGGGAAGTCGCCGTCCACCTCCATCTGCTTGGGCTCGCAGTACAGGTGCTTCACTCCCAGGCGGCGCAGGGCCTCCGGGATGAGCTTGTAGCCGGTGCCGTGGAAGGGGGTGTAGACCATCTTGAAGGTGTCGGCCACCCGGGCCACGGCGGCGGGGTCGTTGGCCTGGGCCATGACGTGGGAGAGGAACTTTTCGTCGGTCTCCTCCCCCATGAGGGTGATCTGCCCGGCGGCCACCGCCTGGTCGTAGTCGGCCGCCTTCACCGAGGTGAACACGTCCAGCTGGGCCATCTTCCGGGCCACCTGGTCGGCGTGCCGGGGGGGCAGCTGGGCCCCGTCCTCCCAGTAGACCTTATAGCCGTTGTACTCCTTGGGGTTGTGGCTGGCGGTGACGTTGATGCCGGCGATGCAGCCGTACTCCCGCACGGCGAAGGACAGCTCGGGGGTGGGGCGCAGGGACTCGAAGATGCGCACGGGGATGCCGTTGCCCGCCATGACGCAGGCGGCGGCCCGGGCGAACTCCCGGGAGTGGTTGCGGCAGTCGTAGCAGATGGCCACCCCCCGGGCGGCGGCCTGGGGCCCCTCGGCCAGCACCACCTCGGCGAAGGCCTGGGTGGCGTGGCGGATGACGTGGACGTTCATCCGGTTCAGGCCCACCCCCATGATGCCCCGCAGCCCGGCGGTGCCGAACTCCAGCGGCCCGAAGAAGCGGGACTCGATCTCCTTCTCGTCCCCGGCGATGGCGGCCAGCTCGGCGTGCTCCTCGGGGCTGAGGGCGGGGGAGTCGAGCCAGTGCTGATAGGTCTCCTTGTACGACATAAAAACGACCTCCTCTGTATTGGAACGGTGGGCGGGGTCTTCTGCTTCAGTTATATCATACCGGTGGAAAAAATACAAAGGGAATTTCCTTATTTATGGTAGCCGGAGCCCTCGTTGATCTTGAAGGCGCGGTAGATCTGCTCCAGCAGCATCACCCGGGCCAGGTGGTGGGGAAAGGTCATGGGGGACATGGACAGGCGGAGAACAGCCTCCCGCTTCAGCCCCTCGTCCAGGCCGTGGGAGCCGCCGATGAGAAAGACCAGCTTCTTGGCGGCGCTCTGCTCCCAGCCGCGGAACAGGGCGGCCAGCTCCTCGCTGGATCGCTCCCTCCCCTCCACGCACAGGGCCACCGGCAGGGCGCCGGCGGGCAGTCTGGCCCGGATGGCGCCGGCCTCCCGGGCCAGGGCCTGGGCGATCTGGGCGGGGGACGGGTCGGCGGGCAGGCGCTCCTCGGGCAGCTCGGTGACCTCCAGCCGGCAGTGGGCGGACAGCCGCTTGGCGTACTCGGCGCAGGCCTCCTGATAGAATCTCTCCTTCAGCTTGCCCACGCAGAGGAGACGGACGTGCATCATCCCGCCCGCCTCCCCACCGTGTGGGGCTCTCCCAGCCGGTCCCGGGGGGCCACGGTGAGGCGGACGTCCCCCTCCGGGGCGATCCCCGCCGCCGCCAGCCGGCGGCACACCGCCTGCCGGGCCCGGGCGGGGGTGTCGTTCTCGGCGGACAGGTGGGCCAGCACCACCTCCCGGGCGCCGGCCTCCACCGCCGCGGACACGAGCTCGGCCCCCGCCTCGTTGGACAGGTGGCCCCGGTCGCCCAGCACCCTCTGCTTTAAGTAGTAGGGATAGGGGCCCGAGCGCAGCCACTCCTCGTCGTGGTTGGTCTCGGCCACCAGGATGTCGGCCCCCAGCACCCCGTCCAGCACCGCCCCGGTGACCACCCCCAGGTCGGTGGCCACGGCGGCCGTCTCACCGCCATCGGCGGTGAGGCGGAAGCCGGCGCTCTCCGCCGCGTCGTGGGACGTGGGAAAGGGCCGCACCCAGAAGGAGCCCAGCCCGAAGCCCTCCGCCGGGGCGGCGTGGACCAGTCCGTCCACGAAGGGGATGCGCCGGCGCAGCTCCCCGCAGGTGCCCCGGGTGGCCCAGACGGGCAGGGGACAGTTCTTCAGCAGGGTGGTCAGCCCGGCGATGTGGTCGCTGTGCTCGTGGGTGATGAGCACTCCCGCCAGCTCCCCGGGCCGCAGGCCCAGCTGGGCCAGACCCTGGCCGATGCGCCGGGCGGAGATGCCGGCGTCCAGCAGGATGTGGGTGCGGCCGTCGCTCACCAGCATGGCGTTGCCGCTGGAGCCGCTGGCCAGGGTGTGAAGGGTCAGCAAGGGGCAGTCTCCTCTCTGTTCTCCCGGAAGGGTCCCATGTACAAAAAAGCGGGCGGCGGGCCACATGGCCGCCGCCCGCGGGTGATCAGCCCACCTGGGGCGTCTTCTGGGTCTCCTCGTCCGGCTCGTGCACCAGACGGATGTCGGCCCCCACGGCGGAGAGCTTCCGAACGATGTCCTCATAGCCCCGCTCGATGTGATAGATGTGGTCCACCTCGGTGCGGCCGCGGGCCGCCAGGCCGGCGATGATCATGGCCGCCCCCGCCCGCAGGTCGCAGGCCCTCACCGGCGCGCCGGTGAGGTGGTCCACCCCCTCGATGACGGCCACCTTGCCGTCCACCTGGATCTGGGCCCCCATGCGCCGCAGCTCATCCACATAGCGGTAGCGGTTGTCCCACACCCCCTCGGTGATGACGCTGGTCCCCTGGGCCAGGCACAGGGCCGCGGCGATCTGAGCCTGCATGTCGGTGGGGAAGCCGGGATAGGGCATGGTCTTGATGTTGGTCCGGTGGATGGGACCGGTGCGCCGGACCAGCACCGCGTCGTCGTGCTCCTCGATCTCGGCCCCCATCTCCGCCAGCTTGGCGGTGATGCAGTCCAAATGCTTGGGGATGACGTTCCGGATGAGCACCTCGCCCCCGGCGGCGGTGACGGCGGCCATATAGGTGCCCGCCTCGATCTGGTCGGGGATGATGGAGTAGCTCCCCCCGTGAAGGCGGTCCACCCCCCGAATCTTGATCACGTCGGTGCCGGCGCCCATGATGTCGGCCCCCATGGAGTTGAGAAAGTTGGCCAGGTCCACGATGTGGGGCTCCTTGGCAGCGTTCTCGATGACGGTGTTGCCCGCCGCCCGGACGGCGGAGAGCATGATGTTCATGGTGGCCCCCACCGAGACCATATCCAGATAGACCGGCCCGCCGGTGAGCCGGCCTTCCTTTGCCCGGGCCCGGATCATGCCGCCCTGGACCTCCACCTGGGCCCCCATAGCCACGAAGCCCTTGATGTGCTGGTCGATGGGCCGGCCGCCCAGGTCACAGCCCCCCGGCGGGGGGACCTCCGCCTTGCCGAAGCGGCCCAGCAGGGCCCCGATGAGGTAGTAGCTGGCGCGGATCTTCCGGGCCAGCTCGTAGGGGACGGGCTGATTGCGCACCGAGCTGCAGTCGATCTCCACCGTGGTCCGGTTGATGGTACGCACCGAAGCCCCCAGCTCCCGCAGGATCTGGAGGATGAGGGTCACGTCACTGATCTGGGGGATGTTCTCGATCCGGCACGGGCCGTCCACCAGCAGGGCGGCCGGAAGGATGGCCACTGCGGCGTTCTTGGCTCCGCTGATCTCGATGTTGCCATAGAGGGGGTTCCCGCCCTCGATCACGTATTTCGTCAAGCTCTGCACCTCTTAAATAGACCGCCGGCGTCCGGCGTGAAAATCGGCGCGCCCCCGCATGGAGGGGCGGCCGCCTTTTTCGTTATTTTGGGCCGTCCAGGCCCCTTCGGCCCGATCGGCAGATACAGTATAGCACTATTGTATCCCATTGGCAAACAAAATTGCAAAATTTCCGCCAGGAAAAGTCAGAAAAACGAAGCTCGTCCTGCTCACAGCCGCAGCAGCTTCCGCAGCCGTCCGGTGAGTGCCTGGGCGCACAGGCCGGTGAACAGCCCGGTGATCACCCCGGACACCAGCAGCACCGGCAGATAGACGGCCAGCGCCGGCGTCCGGGTGATGGCGATGGCCACCAGGATCTGTCCGATGTTGTGGCACACCGCCCCCATCACGCTGCACGCCCACATCTGCTTCTCGGTGAGCACCCGGGACAGGGGGATCATGGCGCACAGGCACAGCGCGCCGCCCCCCAGGCTGTACAGCAGGGCCATCATCTGCCCGGTGACCAGTGAGCCCAGCAGCACCCGGGCCAGCAGGATCATGGCCGCCTCCAGCGGCCCCAGCAGGAACACCGCCCACACCGTCACGATGTTGGCCAGCCCCAGCTTCACCCCGTAGATGGGCACCGGGGCGGGCAGCTGGGCCTCGGCCACGAAGATCGTCAGGGCGATGGCGGTGAGCAGCGCCATGCGGGTGATCTTTTGGATGCCCATGCCGTCCCCTCCCGTCTCTCTGTCAGCTCACGGCGTCCACGCCGCTCTCTCCGCCGGTGAGCTGGATCACCAGCCGGTGGGGCAGGCAGACGATGGGGCTGGCGCTGTCAGACACCCAGCCCTGCCGCACGCACACCTGGTCGGGGCAGTCGGCCGCCGACACCCGGATGCGCCCGGGCTCCACCTCCACGGTGTTGCTGCCCCACTGGCCCTCTACCGTGAAGGAATATCCCTCGGTCACCCGGCTCAGGTCGATGCTCTCCACCACCTGGCCGTCCACGGTGATCTCGGCCACCGTGCCCGCCGGGGCCAGCACACGGACCAGCACCGCCGCCAGGGCGGCCAGCGCCAGCACCGCCGCCGTCACGGCCACCCAGGATCTCGTCGATCTCACGGGCGGACCACCTCCACCCGCCGGTCTTCATAGCCGGCGGCCAGGGCGGACCGGTCCTCCAGCCCTGCGCTGATCCAGATCGTCCCGTCCTCGTCCACCAGCAGGAACTCGAAGTCTCCCGCCGCCCTCCACAGGTCGGCGGTCCCCTCCACCCCCAGCACGAAGGCGGCGGTGGACAGCCCGTCGCACCGGGCCCCAGACGGCCCCACGATGGTGGCGGAGAGAAGCCCGCTGTCCGCCGGGGCGCCGGTGGACGGGTCCATGATGTGCCAGTAGACCTGGCCGTCCTCCTCGAAATACCGCTGATACCCCCCGGAGGTCACCACCGCCCCGTCGGTCACCTCCACCACGGCCAGATAGGCGCTCAGGTCCTGGGGGTCCTGCACCCCGATGCGCCAGGGAGAGCCGTCCGTCTGCCCGCCCAGGGTCTGCACGTTGCCCCCCAGGTTTAGGATGGCGGAGGTCACCCCCGCCTCCCGGAGCAGCTCTGTCACCTGGTCGGCGGCGTAGCCCTTGCCCAGGCTGCCCAGGTCCAGCTCCATCCCCGCCGGGGTGGTCACCGTCCGGCTGTCCGGGTCGTAGTCCAGCTGCCCCAGGTCGGTGCGGGCCAGCAGCGCCGCCCGCTCCTCTTCGGGCACCACCCGGTACTCCCCGGTGGTGAAGCCCCAGGCCCGGACCACCGGGTACATGGCGATGTTCAGGGCCCCGCCGGTCTCCTCCCAGAGCTCCAGCCCCAGCGCCACCAACGCCCCGGTGTCCTCCGACACCGTCACCGGCCCGCCGCTGTGGTTCACCGCCCACACATCGCTGTCCTCGTTCACCACGGACAGGGTCCGGTCCAGCTCATTGATCCGCTGGGCGGCCCGGACCAGGGCGTCCTCCGCCTCCGGGCCCCAGGCCTGGAGGGTCATCACCGTGTCCATGGCGAAAATAGTCTCCGCATGCTCCTCGGGGGCGCACCCCCCCAGCAGGGCGGCCATCGCCAGCGCCAGAAGCAGGCATCCCGCTCGTCTCATCTCTGTGCTCCTTGCCGTCTGTGAATGTCTATCTTATATAGTATATCGGACTCGCCCGCCCCTTTCAAGCCTCTTCCTGCCTTTTCCACAGCAAAAATGCCCGTCCCCGTGTGCCGGCCAGCCGGCCCACGATCCCGCCGCCGTGAGGACCGCCGCCCCCTTTACAAATCCCGCCGGACATAGTATGCTTTGGGGCAGAGGGGCACGCGCCCCATTTTCACCGGAAAGGAATGAGCCCGATGGAGGAAACCGTGAAGCGTTTTGCCGTGGAAAAGGTGAAGGAGCTGAAGGAGGCCTTTTCCTGCTGCCAGACCGCCAAGGACGCCGCCCAGCGCTGGCTGGACGCCCTGGACACCCCGGAGGAGAAGGCGCAGACCCGCGCCCTCATCGCCGAGCTGGAGCAGGACCTGATGCCCCTGGACACCCTCATCGCCTTCGCCCGCTCGGAGGGCGGCGCCCAGGTGTTCGGCCCCAAGGCCGGCCAGGTGGCGTCCCACGCGGAGGAGCTGAAGGCCGCGGGGAAACTGTACTGCGACTGCCCCGCCTGCGCCGCCGTGGAGGCCATCCTGGCCCGGAAGGACCAGCTGCTGGCCTGAGACAGACATCCCGCGACAGAGAGAGGGGCCGCCCCGGCGGGGCGGCCCCTCTTCCCTGTCTCCGGGCGGAGGTCTCCGGGAGAAAACCGCCGGCTTTTGCCACTTTACATGGATTTCACATATTTTTTACGATAAAGGCGTTGCGTGTTCCGGACAAGGCTGATATGATAAGCTCGTGTAAAATGCAGTTGAATAATTTGTAAAGAACGAGAGGTAGTTCCGGATGACGACAACAGGGTATATCCTCCAGGTGATCTCACTGCTGGGAGGTCTGGCACTGTTCCTTTTCGGTATGGATGTCATGGGCAAGGCGCTGGAGCGCCAGGCGGGCGGCAAGCTCCAGACGATCCTCGCCCGGATGAGCGACACCCCCATCAAAGGCTTTCTGCTGGGTCTGGCCGTGACGGCGGTGATCCAGTCCTCCTCGGCCACCACGGTGATGGTGGTGGGCTTCGTCAACTCGGGGATCATGGTGCTGCGGCAGGCCATCGGCATCATCATGGGGGCCAACGTGGGCACCACGGTGACCGCGTGGATCCTGTCCCTGTCCAGCCTGGAGGGCGACAGCTTCCTGGTGCAGATCTTCAAGCCCACCACCCTGGCCCCCCTGCTGGGCGTCATCGGCATCCTCCTGTACATGGCGGGCCGGAAGGAGAGCCTGAAGGGCGCGGGCATGGTGCTGCTGGGCTTCATGGTGCTCATGACCGGCATGGACCTGATGTCGGGCGCCATGGGCTTCCTGGAGGATGAGGCGTGGTTCCGCGACCTGTTCCTCTCCCTGCAGAACCCGGTCCTGGGCGTGCTGGCCGGTGCGGTGCTCACCGGCATCATCCAGTCCTCCTCCGCCTCGGTGGGTATCCTCCAGGGCCTGAGCGTCACCGGCGCGGTGACCTTTGGGGCGGCCATCCCCATCATCATGGGCCAGAACATCGGCACCTGCGTCACCGCCCTGCTCTCCTCGGTGGGCACCACCAAGAACGCCCGCCGGGCCGCCATCGTCCACCTGTATTTCAACATCATCGGTGTGATCCTTTTCCTCACCGTGTTCTATCTGATCAATTTCATCCACCCCTGGTCCTTCCTCCACGACGCCACCAACGCCGCTGGCATCGCGGTGGTACACACCACCTTCAACGTCTGTACCACGGCGGTGCTGCTCCCTCTGAACCGGGTGCTGGAGAAGCTGGCCATGCGCACCATCCCCGATTCGCCGGAGCCCGAGCACACCACCCTGCTGGACGAGCGCCTGCTGGCCACCCCCGCGGTGGCGGTGCAGCGGGCCCACGAGATCACCTGCCGCATGGCCAACGAGTCCATCGAGGCGTTCCGGATCGCGGTGGGCCTCACCCACTCCTTCGATGAGAAGAAGATGGAGCGGCTGCGGGAGCTGGAGGATGAGACGGACCGGCTGGAGGACGCCCTGGGCACCTATCTGGTGAAGCTGTCCGGGGAGCAGCTGGCCGTGGACGACAACCGCCGGCTGAATACCCTGTTGTACACCATCGGAGATTTCGAACGCATCGCCGACCACGCCGTGGACATCGGCAAGGCGGGCCGGGAGATCAAGGAGAAGCCCGTCCTCTTCTCCGAGCAGGCCAAGGGCGAGCTGGCCACCCTGGCCCGGGCGGTGGAGGACCTCCTGGTCCAGACGGTGGACTCCTTCGCCCACCGGGATCTGAGGAGCGCCGCCCAGGTGGAGCCCCAGGAGCAGGTGGTGGACTGGCTGGTCCACGAGATCAAGACCCGCCATGTGGAGCGGCTGCGCCAGGGCACCTGCACCGTGGAATACGGCTTCGTCCTGGACGACCTGCTCACCGCCTGCGAGCGCATCGCCGACCACTGCTCGTCGGTGGCGGTGGAGATGCTCCAGGCCTCCTCCGGCAAGATGGAGCGCCATGAGTACCTGGGCGCCCTGAAGGCGGGCAGCCTGGAGGAGAGCGCTCAGTTCCAGCAGCGCTATCAGGAGATGAAGAAGCGGTACGCTTTCCCGGAGGACCTGGAAAAGGCGCCCTGACTTTGTGGAAAAGCGACGAAGATCAGTTGCGCTTTTTGTGCGAGATTTCCCTTGATTTTCCGGAAAACACACCTGTATACTATGAATATCGATGCTGAAAGGGGCGCTCCCGGTGGACACGGTGCTCATCTCCGCCTACGCCAAGCTGCCCGCCAACACCACGGCGGAGGCGGTCTACAAGGTCCTGGCACTGGCGGTGCTGGTGGATCTGGACACGGGGATCGTCACCGAGGCCGACTGCTCCATGGTCACTGAGCTGGCCCGGCGGCATGTGTCTCAGCTGATACGGGGCTACGACCTGAACCAAGGGATCGGCGGCCTGCTGGAGCGGTTCGAGCACGGCTATCACGGCGCGGCCAAGCGCGCCTTGGAGACCGCCCTGAAGAGCATCGAGAAAAAATACGAGGAGCTTCAGCGCCGCTGAGGCTGTCCCGGAATGACCTGCTGTTTCCCGCGGAGGCCGCCCCACAAGGGCGGATACAGTCTGTGAGAAAGCCGGCACGGTCCCTCCCATGGTATCTCCATGGGAGGGCTGTGCCGGCTTTTTTGCGTTTCTTCCCGGGGAACGCGCCAAACTGAGAGGAGAGCTTGACTTATGAGGACCCTTTTATCCCGGCTCCAGATCAAACTGCCCATCCTGCACTACCGCCTGGAGGGGCCCGAGCTGCTCCAGGGAGTGCTGATGATCGCGGTGGGGCTGTCCACCGTGCCGGTGCTCCAGGAGACGCTGGGCATGTCCTACTCCGCCGCCCTCACCGCCGTGGCCATCGCCGAGGCGCTGGGCCTGCTCCACGTCACCTTCGGCGACCCGGTGGTGCCCGGGTGGGTCGCCTCCGCCCTGCCCCTGGTGCTGGTGTACATGGCGGACTACGCCGTGGGCATCCAGTCGGCCCACGCCCTTATCGCCCTGCAGCTCATCGTGGGGCTGCTGTTCGTGCTGCTGGGGGCCACCGGGCTGGCCCACCGGCTGATGACCTGGATCCCCGGTTCGCTGAAGGCGGGCATCCTCTTCGGCGCGGCGGTGGAGGCCCTGGGCCGCATCTTCGGGGAGGGAGGCTACCTCGCCCAGTACCCCCTGTCGGTGGGGGCGGGGGCCCTGGTCACCATGGTGGTGCTCTTCTCCAACCGCTTTCGCATCTTCAAGGAGCGCTCCCGGCTGGCGGCGGGGCTGGCCAAGTACGGGATGCTCCCCGGCCTGGTGGCGGCCATGGCGGTGGGCTTCCTCTCCGGCGAGCTGCCCCTGCCCCAGCTGAAGTGGGGCCTGATCCCCTTTGACTACGGAGAGGTGTTCCGGAACTTCAGCGTCTTCTCCATCGGCCTGCCCTCCGTGCAGTCCTTCGCCGCCGCCCTGCCCACCGCGGTGGCCATCTACATCATCGCCTTCGGCGAGATCGTCACCGCCGAGGCGGTGCTGGACGAGGCCAAGCAGGCCCGGCCGGAGGATCAGATCCGCTTCTCCTCCAACCGCACCAACGTCATCGCCGGGGTGCGCAACGTCATCCTGTCCCTGTTCGCCCCCTTCACTGCCCTGGCCGGCCCCCTGTGGGCGGCGGTGACGGTGTCCATCTGCGAGCGGTACAAGGAGGGCCCCAAGGCCATGAAGTCCATCTTCGGGGGCATGGGCTCCTTCAAGCTGTCCACCGCCGTGTGCGTGCTGCTCCTGCCGGTGGCCTCCCTGCTGGAGCCCATCCTGCCGGTGGCCCTGGCGGTGACCCTGCTGGTGCAGGGGTACGCCTGCGCCTACATCGCCGTGGAGCAGGTGAAGGCGGACAAGACCGCCGCCGGCGTGGCCGGCGTCACCGGTGCGGTGGTCCACCTGGTGAGCCTCAACGCCGCCCTGGTGGTGGGCATCCTGGGCTATCTGCTGCTGGAGCGGACGGGTAGGCGGCCCGCCCAGACGGGCTCCGACCGGACCGGCGGCTGACCGCTGAACACAAGGACGGGGCGGGAGACATGGTCTCCCGCCCCGGTCAGCGTTTCGCGGTCACTGTCCGCCGCGTTTCGTCATCTGTTCATGCTCCCGGACGATCTCCGCGTAGAGGGTGGGCACGTCCCAGAACCGGTTGATGGGGGTGAGCATGGCCTTGTAGTCAAAGCGCAGCCCCGCCCGCTCCAGGGCGTCCAGCGCCCGGCCCATCCTGCCGCCGTCCAGCCCCGCCAGCACCAGCAGGGGGGCCTCCAGCGCCTCCCCGGGGGCGTCCGCCTGGGGGCAGGACCTGTCCCCCGCCAGATAGCCCAGGGAGTCCCCGTACCGCTCCGGCGGGACGGTCCGCACCAGGATCTTCAGGGGGGCCAGGGCCCGGCGCACCGACGCCGTCAGCCCCTCGTCCCCGCCCATGAGCAGGATGGTCTCCCGCATAAGGTCGTCCTCCTTTTCCGGCCGGCCCGGGGCCGGCTCCGGCTCACTTCATCAGGCTGCACACCAGCTCGGCGTACTCCGCCGGGTCCTCCAGGGGCAGGTTGGCGATGAGCAACGCCTGCCCGTAGAGCACCTTGACGTACTTGGCGGCCAGCTCTTTGTCCCCCTTGTCCCAGGCGGCCTTCAGCGCCGCGAAGGCGGGGGCGTCGGCGTTGAGCTCCAGCACCCGCTGGCTCTGGATCTGCTCGCCGTTGCGCTCGATGCGGTTGAAGTACTTTTCCATCTCCAGGGACACCGGCCCGTCGGTGGTCATGCACACCGTGCCCGACTTCAGGATCCTGGAGATGCGGGCGGCCACGATCTTGTCCCCGAGGGTCTCCTTCACGAAGTCCAGCAGGGGCTTGTTCTCCTCCGCCTGCTTTTCGGTCCTGGCCTTCTCCTCGTCGGTCTGGGGCAGGGCGTCCTCGTCGCTCACCGACTTGAAGGGCTTGCCGTTCAGCTCGCCCAGGGTCTGGACGATGAACTCGTCCACCTCGTCGGTGAAATACAGGATCTCATAGCCCTTGTCCAGGATGCGCTCCGCCTGGGGCAGCCGGGCCACCTGGTCCACCTGCTCGCCCTGGGCGTAGTAGACATAGGGCTGGTCGTCCTTCATCCGGCTCTGGTACTCCTCCAGGGTGGTGTCCTCCCCCTCGGCGGAGGAGGGGAACAGCAGCAGGTCCTGCAGCAGCTCCTTGTGCCGGCCGTAGTCGTTGACCACGCCGTACTTCAGCTGCATCCCAAACTCCTTCCAGAAGGCCCGGTATTTCTCCCGGTCGCTCTTGAGCAGCTTGAGCAGCTCGGCCTTGATCTTCTTCTCCAGGTTGGTGGCGATGACCCGCAGCTGGCTGGTGTGCTGGAGCACCTCGCGGCTGATGTTCAGGGAGAAGTCGGGGCTGTCCACCACGCCCCGGACGAACCGGAAGTGGTCGGGCAGCAGGTCGGCGCACTTGTCCATGATCAGCACGCCGGAGGAGTACAGCTGCAGCCCCTTCTGGAACTCCCGGGTGTAGAAGTCATAGGGGGCCTTGGCCGGGATGTAGAGCAGCGCCTTGTACTGCACCGCCCCCTCGGCGCTGGTGTGGATCACCGCCAGCGGGTCCTGCCAGTCGGAGAACTTCTCCTTGTAGAAGTTGTTATAGTCCTCCGTCTTCACCTTGGACTTCTGCCGCTGCCAGATGGGTACCATGGAGTTGACGGTCTGCCACTCCTTCACCATCTCCCACTCGGGCTTGTAGTCCTCGCCGGCGTCGGCGGGCTTGGGCTTCTCCCGGTAGTCCTCCAGCTCCATGCGGATAGGATAGCGGATGTAGTCGGAGTACTTCTTCACCAGCTCCTCCAGCCGGTGGGGCTCCAGATAGCGGGTGTAATTCTCCTCCTCGGTGTCCGCCTTCAGCTTCATGACGATGTCGGTGCCCACCGTCTCCTTGTCACAGGGGGTGACGGTATAGCCGTCGGCGCCGGAGGACTCCCAGCACCAGGCCTCGTCGCTGCCGTAGGCCCGGGTGCGCACCGTCACCAGGTCGGACACCATGAAGGCGGAGTAGAAGCCCACGCCGAACTGCCCGATGATGTCTACCTTGGACGCCGCCTTGTCGTTCTCGCCGCCGGCCAGGTCCTCCTTGAACTGCCGGGAGCCGCTCTTGGCGATGGTACCCAGGTTGTTCTCCAGCTCCTCCCGGGTCATGCCGATGCCGTTGTCCGACACCGTCAGGGTCCTGGCCTCCTTGTCTGGCACGATGGTGATCTGAAAGTCCTTCCGGCTCATGCCCACCTTGTCGTCGGTGAGGGCCAGATAGGCCAGCTTGTCCAGCGCGTCGCTGGCGTTGGAGAGGATCTCCCGCAGGAAGATCTCCTTGTGGGTGTAGATGGAGTTGATCATCAGGTCCAGCAGCCGCTTGGACTCCGCTTTGAACTGCTTTTTTGCCATTGGGGATAACGCCTCCGTGTATGATGTGGGGCGGCCGGTTTAGCACTCGGCCGCTCTGAGTGCTAAGCATACTATAATACACCCCCGCCCATTTTGCAAGAGGGTTCAAAAATTATTTACAATTAAAAACACTCCGCCGGGCAGCCCGCCCCGCTGACCAAAAAGGGCAGGGTGTACGCTGTCGTACACTCTGCCCTCTTTTTTGCGCGTTGGGGGACGATTTTTGGGAATAGTTGGATGGAAACGTACACTTCCCGAGCCATTCCCGCCCCATGTGTAGGGCGGAGCCCCGTCAAGAATTAGGAATTAGGAGTTAGGAATGAGGAATTTTCGGTGTTGGGCCGTTTCCAGATTTGCCGTAGGGGCGGCCCCGTGTGGCCGCCCGGCGGTAGGTGGTTCCGACATCCGACACGCTTCGGCGAAACCGCACCATGTAGGGCGGGGGCTCGCCCCCGCCGTTGGGGGTCATAGGGGGCGAAGCCCCCTATACCGAAAATGGGTGGTGGGTGGGTATAGATAAATCCCTCTTCGTTCTCCGTCCACAAATGAGAACGAAAGGAGCACATCTTTATGGCAAGCAACTACACAGAAAACTATCAGCTGCCCCTGTGGGCAGCTGACGACAGCTTCCTGCGTGCGGAATTCAACGATGCGAACCAGAAAATCGACGACGTGCTGGGGACGATACCAAAGGTAGTCACGGGGACCTACGGCGGAGACGAGACGGCCAACCGGAGCATCGCGCTGGGGTTTCGGCCCAAATTCGTGCTCCTGATGGGGTACTCCGGAAATTATTTCTTTGGCATACTGACCGAATATGTATTTTGGTACGTCTATCGGACGTCCCTCTACTATTCTTCGCCCGGGCAGGACTTCCAAATCACAGAGAACGGTTTTCAAATCATCAACGATGCCTTCAATATGGAAAACTATGAATACCACTACGTCGCCATTGGGTGAGCGCGGAAAAGGAGCGCCGGGGCAAACCCCCGGCGCTCCTTTTTGTCCGTTCGCCTCTGAATTACGCTTCGGTAACAGAAGTGAAGGTGACGGTCACGGTGCAAACCTGTCTGGTGCCATCCTCAGCGGTGGCAGTCACAGTGAACTCATAGCTGGTCGTACCGCTCACCAGGTCCTGCGGGGCGGACACGGTCACGATGGAGCCGTCGTCCTGCGCGGTCACCTTGAGGCCGACCTGCGCGTCAGTCGCCGCCGCGATGGTCACAGTCTCGGCAGTCACAACGCTCGCGGTGGTCTCGTCAGTGCCGGTGCTCACCGCCTGGGCACTGCCCTGATTCGTCTGCGCACCGGTAGAACCGACCGTATAGGCCTGAACGGAGAAGCCGTTGCCGTCTTCGTCCGTCTTGGTGATGTAGACATACTGCGCCACCTTAGTGGTGTTCATGTCGTTGTCACCCAGGACGATGACAGCGTCGGTGGCGTCCTTGGCGATGGCGCTGGCCGCGATCTCGCGGAGCTCATTGTCCTCAATCTCGAAGACCTTGGCGTCGTCAGCCAGGGTGTAGTAGTCCTTGGTGCCGCCGGTCTTGGTGTCGATGGTCAGCACGCCGTCGGCATACTCCACGCCGGTGCCGTTGTCATAGGCGGTGCCCAGGGTGTTCACATTGGCCTCAGAAGAGACCTGGCCGTCGTCGTTGTAGGCGACCTTCATGACCTGGCCGCGGGTCAGGCTAATCTTGGAGACCAGAGTGGTCTGCTCGCCGTTGACGTAGGCGCTCTCATAGGTGTAGGTCTTATCCGCGCTGTTGTAGATGGGGTCGGCGGAGCTGCCGGTGGGGATGTAGACATACACGCTGTCGGTGGTGACATCCTGCTGAGTACCAGCGTAGATGAAGACCAGAGCGGCGGTGCCCTTCACGGTGATGACCAGGCCATCAGCGGTGTCGGTGTACTTGGGCGCGTTCGCGATGCCGGTGGAGACGTCCACGCTGGACAGCTTGCCGGTGTTGTCGTTGTACTTGGCAACGGTGAACACGGTGTTGGCGTTGCCCACATAGCCGGTCGCGAAGGCCGCCACGTTGTTGTTGACGGTGGCATTGGTCAGCATCGCAGCCACCATGGCATCCCCGTCCACCACGGTGTCGGCGCCCAGGGTGGTCAGCTCATACTTGCCGTCGTCGTCGATGGTGTAGGCCACGGGGACCATGCTCACGTTAAGGGCAAGGTCGTTATCGTTCTTGTCCAGGGTGCCGCTCCCGCTGAACACACCGTTGACACCGTCGCCCGCCAGAGCAGTAGAGGAGGCAGTACCGTTCGCCACCTTGCCCCGGGTCACACTGGCCACGTCCACGACCTCGATGGTGCCGTCAGCCTTCAGCAGGCGGGCAGAGGCCACGGTGGTGTCGTCCACAGTGGAGCTGGAGACGTCATAGCCCAGCACGATGGCCACGTTATAGGCGTTGGAAGCATCCACAGCCTTGGCATTGAGGACGTTGCCGTTCTCGTCCAGGTAGAACATCACAGTGTCCTTGCTGTCGTTGCCCAGGGTGTTGATGGTGGCAGCAGTCTGGGTGTTGGGAGTGGAGATGGTGTAGGCGGTGCCGTCCAGATAGACGGTATCGGTGCCGCGGGTGGCGGTGACCAGACCCTGCACGGTCTCGCACTTGGTGATGTAGGTGATGCCGGCGGCGGTGATGTACATGGCCATGTCGTCCTTGGCCAGGTCCTCATAGCCAACGGCCTTCACGTAGCCGGAAGTGATGCCGGGAACGTAGACGGTGACGTTGCCGTCAGCGTCAGTGCGGGTACGGATATCGCCGGAAACGGTACCGAAGTCCTTGGTGGTCTTCACCAGCACGTCGATGGTGCCGTTCTGGTCGCTGTCCACCACATAGGCCACGGTGTAGTTGCCGATGTTGGCCAGCTCAGCGGCGGTGATGTCAGGGTTGGTGTCGGCGCAGCTGGCGTAGACATAGTCGGTGACGATCGCGCCGGCATTCGCCGCGGGCAGCTCCAGGCCGTTGTTGGTCAGCCAGCGGTTCACATAGGTGGCCTTGCTGTCGTCAGTGGTCTGAAGGTTGCCGGGGACGGTGGTGACGGTGTTGTCGCTGGCGGGAACGGCCACAGTGGAGACGATCTTGTCATTATCGCCATCATAATAGTAGTAGGTGATGGCCTTGCCCATGTCGTTCACGTCAGCGATGACCTTGGCGCTGGGAGCGATGTTGGGTGTGCCGAACACGGTGGCGTAACCGTCCTCATCGACCGCGGTCAGGACGCCGGTGGCGACGGTCAGGTCTTTGAACTGAGTGAGGGCCAGGGTGGCGGGAGCGCCGTTGACCTCAACATCCTGATAGATCTGCAGGACGGAGAGGTACTCCTGCGGGGTCATGAACAGAGCGTTCTTGATCATCTGGGCCACGTTCTCACGGGACACGCCGGAGTTGGCAGCCACGGACAGGTCCTCGTACAGGCCCTCGCGCTGCGCGATGGCGGTGACGTTCAGGGCGAACTGGCCGTTGACGGCGAACTCGCTGTTCTGGTTGTAGCCCAGGGCCATCAGCAGGATGGCGGCCGCCTGAGCAGAGGTCAGGGTGGCGTCAGGGCTGAAGGTGGTCTCGCTGGTGCCCGCGATCACGCCCGCAGAATAGCAGTACGCGATGTAGGGGGCGGCCCAGTGCCCCTGCACGTCGGTGAACGGGGTGTCGGTGCCGTCGAACAGGGTGGTGTCGAACTTGCTGCCGTTGAGCAGGTTGGACATCATGACGGTGAACTCAGCGCGGGTCAGGGTCGCAGTGGGATTGAAGTTCCCGTTCTGGTCGCCGCCCACGATGCCCAGGTCGGTCAGAAGCTGGACAGCCTCAGCCTGGCTGACCGCATCCTGATCGTTGTAGCTCGTCGCGCTGGCGCCGACGACCATCAGGCTGATCAGCATGGCGGCCGCCAGAGCCAGAGACAGAGCTCTCTTGAGATTTCTCATGGGATGTTTCCTCCTTACATTATTTGGCCCGAAGGGCCATTTTTCGAGGCGCGGGAAGGCTTTGCGGCCCTGCAAGGGCTGTACGACGCCCCTTACACTTTCCCAGCGGTTCTAAAAACGGCCCAAAACAGCAAAAAAGCCGCCCTTACGGGCGGCAAAAGTGACCTTGGTAGACACCTGGTAGACATTTTTGAGATGGGAACATCTCCCAGCCCGCAAACCGCTGGGCCCCAGCGGTTTGCGGTGCTTTTCTGGTAGACATTTGGTAGACGGAGCCGAAACTTTCACTGATTTTCTATTCCCACCCACCGCCCTTTTTCGGCATAGGGGGCTCCGCCCCCTATGACCCCATCCCTTCGGGGGAGATGCAAAGCGACCCCCCACGGCGTGGACCGTCATCCGCCCACGCCGTCAGTTCCGGCACC
>CALXCP010000017.1 GCA_944386845.1 uncultured Oscillospiraceae bacterium
GAAAGCCACTTGAAATATTGAAGGGCATGGTATAGAATAAAACTGGAAACGTAATAAAGCGGCAGGGCATGGCGGGCCACGACCCCGCTGTACCCCTATGATGAGTGGCCGCGGCGCACAGCAAAACAGTCCGAGAGACTGCATCGCAGCCTTGTGATACCCACACGCCCCGGCTTTTGCAAGGGTGAAAGGCGGGGAATAGGGCCTGTTGTGTTACGCTCTGATGATTCAGGCGGTGTTGGGTATTGACGCTCAGCACCGCTTTTTGCGTTTCCGGCAGACCCCGCGCGGTCCGGGGAGGGGCCTTTCCGGCCTCTCCCCAAGACCGCCCTGTCGGAAACCAGCTTCCCCGGCGTCAGCGCCTATTTTATAAAAAGGAGGAAGAGAAAAGTATGATGAAAAACACGAAGAAGAACCGAACCATTCGCCTGCTGTCCCTGTGCCTGAGCCTTGTGACGGCCCTGGGGCTCCTGGCGGCCCCGGCAGCCGCCGCCGTCGACTACCCGGAGAGGGCGGAGATCGGGTACTATGAGGGGACCACCCTCGATAGCCAGTACTTCAGCAAAAACCATCTGATCATGGGCATCCCCCTCCTGTCCGTGGACTACAGCACCAACGAATACTTCTACGACAACACCCTGGAGGTGTCCGGGGCCCTGATGGTGGACGGCCTGGCGGAGGTCCGGGTGACCTGCGGCAGCGCCTCCGCCACCGTGGCCGCCGCCAGCGGCCGGGAGTTCTCCCTGAAGCTGACCCTGACCCACTGGGGCACCGAGCCGGTGGAGGTGGCCACCCGCCGCAGCGGGGAGACAACCTTCCGCAATGTGACCCACGGCCAGTACCTCTGCCGGCGGATGGACAACGGGGGCTACGAGTTCCCCACGATCGACTCCTCCGTGGAGACCTATGACAGCCGGGGGGCCGCCAACATCCTGGGCATCAACGACCCCGAGCCGGCCAACCAGCTGGCCCAGCCGGTGCCCGCCGCGGTGAAGACCATGTCCGACGTGATCGTCGGCGACGAGACCGACACCTACGATCAGATGTTCCTCCTCTACAAGTGGGTGGTGGACAACATCGCCCACGACACCGCTGCGGAGGGCGGCGCGGCCCAGGCGGTGACCGACTCGGAGAGCGTCCTGACCCTCCGCCGGAGCAACTCCACCGGGTACGCCAACCTGCTGCGGGACCTGCTCCTGGCCCAGGACATCCCGGCCATGACCTGTGAGACCGAGTACCTGGCCTACGGCTCCTACGCCACCCCCGGCGTGAAGGGGGTGCCCCACAGCCATGTGGAGGCCTATCTCGGCGAGGATTCCGCCCTCTATGACCGGTGGATCTTCATGGACCCGTCGGTGGACTCCCTGAACACCTACACCGGCGGTGCCCTCCAGATCGAGAGCGCCAACGGCTACAACACGTTCGATCTCGGGTGGGGCCCGGGCATGATCAACCGGTCCTACAAGTACGTGGACCGGAGCGGCCTGACCCACATCGACAACGGCGACGGCTTCATCTTAGGCGGCGCCAACTTCACCGAGGTCTGGGACTACTACGGCCCCGGCGGTGAGGTGACCATCCCCGAGGGCATCACCCGGATCAACGAGGGGGCCTTCGCCGGCCGGACGGACATCACCGCCGTAAACTTCCCGGAAACCCCCCTGTGGATCGAGGAGAGCGCCTTCCGGGGCTGCACCGGCCTGACGGAGCTGGACTTCCCCGACACCATCGACTTCATCGGCCCCTACGCCTTCGCCGGCTGCACCGGCCTGGAGCGGGTCAGCCTTGGGCAGGTGGACAGCAGCACCACCGTCCAGCGGTACGCCTTTGCCGGCTGCACCAGCCTGAAGAGCATCCATATCCCCTACATGTACACCTTCGGGCGGTATGTGTTCGCCGGCTCCGGCATCCGGGTGCTGCAGTTTGCCGACAACTATCGCTTCTCCACCTACGTCAACACCCGGAATTCCTTCTCCGGCATCCCCTACCTGATGGCGGTGGAGCTCCCCGCCAGCGGCAACTTCGCCCGGATCGGCAGCTACAACTTCGACGGGGCGGACCGGGTACTGGAGGACCGCCTCCAGATCTACTACAAGGGCAACGGCGAGGACTGGGAGAACCTGATCATCGACGTGGGCAACGAGGTCCTCTGGGAGGGCCGGTGGCACTACAACAGCGGCATCCCGGAGGACATGATGGAGCGGATCCTCTCCGAGGAGCTGCCCCCGGTGCAGGGCCTGAGCCTGCTGCCCGGGTACCCGGACGTCAGCGACTGGGCCCAGGAAAATGTGCTCGCGGCGGCGGAGAAGCTGCAGCTGGCGGAGGTGCCCTTCCTCCAGGACACCTTCACCTACACGGATGACATCACCCGCGCGGACTTCGCAGCCCTGGCGGTGCAGACCTACGAGGTGCTCACCGGCGACGAGGTGGCGTACGAGCCGGAGGACGCGGTCTTTGCCGACAGCGTCGGCGATGAGGCCATCGCCAAGGCCTATGATCTCGGCATCCTGGGCGGGTACAACTCCGCCCCCGACCGCTCCGGCATCAACATCGGGCCCAACGACCCGATCACGAGAGAACAGGCGGCGACCATGCTCACGCGGCTCATGGAGCGGCTCTCCGACGGCCTTGACCGGCCCCTGCCCACCCTTGCCGACAGCCTGCCCTTCACCGACGGCGTCAGCGACTGGGCATACGACAACGTGCGCGCCGTGTACGGGAACGGCATCATGGCCGGGACCGGCGCCACGACCTTCGAGGGCGGGGCGAACTATACCATCGAGCAGTCCATCATAACGGTCCTGCGCATCGACGACTGGGCCCATAGGTAAACCAACCGCATGACAGGGGAAGCCCCCGTGTATCAGCTGATACACGGGGGCTTTCTTTTTTAGCGGGCCCCGTCCGGGCCGCTCTCTCTCCGCCCCTGCCGCCGCCTCTTTTTCCAGCTTCCCGCCTGAGAAAAAATTTTTCTTGCCAAACGCGGAAAGCTGTGGTATGGTAGAGGGGACAAGTGGATACGGACTCCGAGCAAAAGCGGCTAAAGGCTCCCGCCCATGCCGCTGCGCCGAAGCGTCACGCTTCCGGGGCGACGTCCGAAAGGGCTGCGCCTTCCCGCCTGGAAAAGGGGTCACCGGTCATTCCCGGTGGTGTACGTGCGCGGAGGCTGTCTGTGAGGCAGGCTCCGTTTTCCTTTGTCACAAGTCCATCCGCTCCGAGCGAAGGCGGCTAAAGGCCCGTGCCCATGCCGCCCAGCCGCGGCGCCTCCGCGCCGCCGGGGCCGTACCGGAAACGGGACGGCCTTCCACCGGAAAAGGAGCTTCACCGACCGTTCCGGCCCGGGGAGCTGCTTTTCGCGGCGCTCCGGGCCGTGTTCCGTCCCGGGGGCCGATCCAAAGAAAAGGAGAATGAGAACCATGAAAAAGCTTCTGTCCCTTCTGATGGCCTGCGCCATGGTGCTGGCCCTGGCCGCCTGCGGCAACACCAGCGAGCCCCAGGAGAGCCCCGCCGGCTCCCCCGCCGGGGAGAACACCGGGTCCCCCGCCCCCGCCGAGTCCCCCGAGGCCGAGCCGGTGGAGCTCATCGTCTTCGCCGCCGCCTCCATGACCGAGACCCTCACCGAGATCTCCGACCTGTACGCCCAGGTGGCCCCCCATGTCACCCTGACCTTCAACTTCGACTCCTCCGGCAAGCTGGTGGACCAGATCGAGGCGGGGGCCGACTGCGACATCTTCATCTCGGCCGCCCAGAAGCAGATGAACGAGATCGACGGCTCCCTGGGCACCGACGTGAACCCCGCCGGCTATGACTTCGTGCTCCAGGGCACCCGGCTGGACCTGCTGGAGAACAAGGTGGCCCTGGCCGTGCCCGAGGGCAACCCCGCCGGCATCGAGTCCTTTGAGGACCTGTTCACCGACAAGCTCAACCTGCTGGCCATCGGCAACTCCGACGTGCCCGTGGGGCAGTACACCCTCGAGATCTTCGAGTCCTTCGGCACCAGCGAGGAGGAGCTGGCCTCCCAGGGCAAGCTGACCTACGGCGGCAACGTCAAGGAGGTCACCACCCAGGTGAAGGAGGCCGCCGTGGACGCCGGCATCATCTATCAGACCGACGCCTTCTCCGACGGGCTCACCGTGGTGGCCACCGCCACCAGCGACATGTGCGGCCAGGTCATCTACCCCGCCGCCGTCCTCAACACCACCTCCAACGAGGACGAGGCCCGGGCCTTCCTGGAGTACCTCCAGGGCGACGAGGCCATGGGCGTGTTCGAGAGCGTGGGCTTCTCCCCCGCGGGCTGAGCCGCCTTCGCCCGTCCCTGACTTTGTTTCCTTCTTTCTTTCCCATATCCTCTGTTCGCGCCTCCAAAGCAGGAAACGGCGCCGGGCTGCTCACCCGGCGCCGTTTTCCTGTTCTCCCGGGCCAGCGCCCGGTCTCACTCCTCCGGCTGGCCCAGTACCTCCCGGACCACGTCCAGGAAGAGGTGGGCGGTGGGGTTGACGCTCTGCCGGTGCCAGGCCACCACATAGGTGCGCCCGGCGCACTCCAGGTCCAGGGGGATGGCCTCCACATTGTCAGAAAAGAAGACCTTGGTGATGGCCTGGGGCAGGATGGAGATGCCCAGCCCGGCCCCCACCGCCAGCAGCACCGTCTCCGCCGTGTCGTAGCGGTTGGTGATCCGGGGCTCGTACTCCATGGCCTGACACACCTTCTGGATCTGGCTGTACAGGGCGGGGCCCTCCGCCTCCGAGATGGAGATGAACCGCTCGTCCTTCAGCCGGGAGAAGTCCAGCGGCCCGCGGGCCATGGGGTGCCCCTTGGGCAGGGTGAGGCACAGCTGGTCCACGTTGGAGATCAGGTAGTCGAAGCTCTTCCCGGTGGGCACCATGTCCTTCATGGCGAAGTAGAAGTCGTGCTTGTTCTCGTTCATGGTGATGGACTGCCCCCGGCCGGTGGTGAAGTGGATGTCCACCAGGATGTCGGGGTAGCGCCTGGCGAAGGCGGACAGACAGCGGCTGAGCGTCTCGCTGGCGGTGGTCACCGCGGCGATGGCCACGTGCCCCTTGGAGCCGTCCTCCGTCTGTTTCACCCGGCAGATGGCGTCCTGGGCGGTCTCCACGATCTCCATGGCGTAGGGCAGGAACTCCCGCCCCGCATCGGTCAGGGTGACGCTGCGCCGGTCCCGGAGGAAGAGCCGGGCCCCCAGCTGCTTCTCCAGCTCGTTGATGTGATGGCTGATGGAGGGCTGGGTGATGCCGTTGCGCTTGGCCGCCTCGGTGAAGTTCAGGGTCTGGGCCACCGAGATAAAGTAGTTCAGCTGATTCAGGTCCATGGGGGCGTCTCCTCTTTTCCGCGCCCTCTGGGCGCCTTGGTCGCCATATTCTGTTTTTATATTATCTCTTTTTATGGTATCCCGTCAATAGTCTTTCCCCGCCTTTCTCACCTCCGCTTTTCACGCCACGATATTCCCGTTGTTGACGCGTTCCGCCTTTCGTGATAACATAAAAACAGGATGTCCCGATCATATCCCCCCGCCCCGGAAGGGCCGGCGGGCCAAGGAGGCTGTATCACCATGATCACCAAGTGTTCCATCTGCGGCGGAAAGCTGGACGCCCTGTTCCCCCTGCTGGCCCAGCATCCCCAGCACAAGATCTGCTCCACCTGTAGCATCCAGAAGAGCTATATCGTGGACGCGGCCAACCGCAACGACTCCAAGGCCTTCCAGGAGGCCTCCGAGGCCTTCCTGGCCCGTACCTATGTGGGCACCACCGACGAGGTGAAGGCGGACATGAACGTCATCATCAAGCGGTTCCAGGGGATGCTCCTGCAAAATGAGGAGCAGGACCAGGACTCCCGGTTCAACGAGCTGCCCACCACCGCCAGCGACCATGTGGAGGGCCACAGGATCACCAAGTACTGCGGTACCGTGGGTTCCAACGCCGCCGTCCTCATCGACGCCATCCAGCCCGGACGGGAGAGCTCCCCCCACATCGCCAAGCTCAACAACCGGCAGCAAATGCTCACCCAGGCAAGGGCTCTGGGGGCCAACGCCCTGATCAACTGCACCGTGACCTACACCCCGCTCAACGCCAAGTATCTGCTGGTCACCAGCTCGGCGGATGCCGTCATCGTGGAGCGAGCTTGAAGATCTGGATCCTTCCGCGACCTTTCGGGGCCGCCGGCTTTTCAGCCGGCGGCCCCTTTTTGCCTCCCGGCCGCTCTTTCCGGATAACCCTCCTCCATTCTGGAGATAGTAAGGGGCAGCGGCCCATGGCCGAACTCTGAACAACTGAGGAAGTGATCGTATGGACCCCTCCCCCATCCAGGTGCGCTCCGAGATCGGGCCCCTGCGCCGGGTGCTGCTCCACCGGCCGGGGCAGGAGCTGGAGAACCTGATGCCCGACACCATCCAGCGGCTGCTCTTCGACGACATCCCCTATCTGAAGCTGGCCCAGGAGGAGCACGACCGGTTCTGTCAGGTGCTCCGGGACTGCGGCGCCGAGGTGGTCTACCTGGAGGACCTGACCGCCGAGGCCCTGTCCGACCCGGCGGTGAAGCGGCAGTTCGTCCTGGACTATATCCGGGACGCCGGCATCCACGGCGAGAAGCGCACCGGCATGATCGCCGACTACTTCCTGGCCATGTCCACCCGGAACATGGTGCTCCAGATGATGGCCGGGGTGCGCAAGGCCGACATACGGGGGTACGGCAGAAAGAACCTCACCGACTATCTCGGGGACTACTACCCCTTCGTGGTGGACCCCATGCCCAACCTCTACTTCACCCGGGACCCCTTCGCCTGCGTGGGGGACGGGGTGTCCATCCACCGGATGTACGCCCACACCCGGGACCGAGAGACCCTGTTCGCCCGGTATATCTTCCGCCACCACCCGGAGTACGGCCGGGTGCCCCTGCTCTACGAGCCGGAGGACGAGCACACCCTGGAGGGGGGCGACATCCTGGTGCTGAGCCCCAAGGTGGCGGCGGTGGGCATCTCCCAGCGCACCCACCCGGTGGCCATCGAGCTGCTGGCCAAGCGGCTGCTCCGGGAGGAGAACGGCTTTGAACAGGTGCTGGCCATCGACATCCCCAAGGCCCGGAGCTTCATGCACCTGGACACCGTGTTCACCATGGTGGACCGGGACAAGTTCACCGTCCACCCCAACATCCGGGAGGAGCTGCGGCTCTTCGTGCTGGAGCGGGGGGAGCACGGGCGGCTGTCCATCACCGAGGAGCACGGGAAGCTGGAGGACGTGCTCCGGGAGCACCTGGGCCTGGACAGGGTCACCCTCATCCCCTGCGGAGGGGACAGCCCCATCGACGCCGCCCGGGAGCAGTGGAACGACGGCTCCAACACCTTCGCGGTGGCCCCGGGCAAGGTGGTCGTCTACGACCGCAACCACACCACCAACCGGCTGCTGGCCGACCACGGCATCCAGGTGCTGCCCATCCCCAGCAGCGAGCTCTCCCGGGGGCGGGGCGGCCCCCGCTGCATGACCATGCCCCTGCGCCGGGACCCTGTGTGACCCCACTTTGACTTGAAAAGGAGTGCTGACCATGTCTGTGAACCTGAAAGGGAGATCCTTCCTCACCCTGATGGACCTGAGCCCCGCCGAGATCCGCCACCTGCTGGACCTGTCCCACGACCTGAAGGCCAAGAAGCGGGCCGGCCACTGCGGCGAGGCGCTGAAGGGCAAGAACATCGTGCTGCTGTTTGAGAAGACGTCCACCCGGACCCGGTGCGCCTTCGAGGTGGCCGTCCACGACGAGGGGGGCCACGTCACTTTTCTGGACCCCGGCAGCTCCCAGATGGGCAAAAAGGAGTCCATGGAGGACACCGCCAAGGTGCTGGGCCGGTTCTTCGACGGCATCGAGTACCGGGGCTTTGACCAGGGGGTGGTGGAGTGCCTGGCGGAGCACAGCGGGGTGCCGGTGTACAACGGCCTCACCGACGTGGACCACCCCACCCAGATCATCGCCGACCTGATGACCATGGAGGAGCACCTGCACAAGCCCCTGCGGCACAGCAAGGTGGTCTTCGTGGGGGACGTGCGCAACAACATGTGCTACGCCTGGATGTACGGCTGCGCCAAGATGGGCATCGACTTCGTGGGCTACGGGCCCCGCTCCCTCATCGAGGGGGCCGACCAGCAGGCGCTGGACCGGGCGGGGGCGGAGGCCCGGCGGTCGGGCTGCACCCTCACCCTCACCGAGGACCCCGGCGCCCTGAAGGGGGCCGACGTGCTCTACTCGGACATCTGGGCTTCCATGGGGGAGGAGGACCTGATCCCCGAGCGGGCCAAGCTGCTGGCCCCCTTCCGCGTCGACGAGAGGATGCTGGCGGACACCGGGAACCCCGACGTGCTGTTCATGCACTGCCTGCCCTCCTTCCACGACGGCAACACCCAGCTGGCCGCCCAGTGGCTGGAACAGGGGGTGGACATCCGGGAGGTCACCGACCAGGTGTTCCGGGGGCCCCACTCGGTGGTGTTCGACCAGGCGGAGAACCGGATGCACGCCATCAAGGCCATCCTGGTGGCCACCCTGTGAGGGGCGGGGAGAACGGGGCCGTCAAGCTGGTGGTGGCCCTGGGGGGCAACGCCCTGGAGGACAAGGCCCTTCCCCCCACCGCCCAGTCCCAGCGGCTGGTGGTGGGGCGGACGGCGGAGCGGCTGGCCCGGCTGTCCGCCGCGGGCTATGAGCTGGCCATCGTCCACGGCAACGGGCCTCAGGTGGGCCGCATCCTGCTGGCCAGCGAGACGGCCGCCGCCGTCACGCCCCCCATGCCCTTTGACGTGTGCGGCGCCATGAGCCAGGGGTATATCGGCTATCACATCCAGCAGGGGCTGCGCCGGGCGCTGCACGCCCTGGGCCGGGACATCCCGGTGGTCACCGTGGTCACCCAGGTGGCGGTGGACCGGGACGACCCCGCCTTTCGCCGCCCCACCAAGCCCATCGGGCCCTTCTACTCCAAAGAGGAGGCCGACGCCCTCTCGGCGGAGAAGGGCTACGTCATGCGGGAGGACGCCGGCCGGGGCTGGCGGCGGGTGGTCCCCTCTCCCCGGCCCCGGCGCATCGTGGAGATCGGCACCCTGCGCACCCTCTGGTCCACCACCATCACGGTGGCCTGCGGGGGCGGCGGCGTGCCGGTGGTGGAGGAGGAGGACGGCTCCCTCACCGGGGTGGACGCCGTCATCGACAAGGACCTGGCCGCCATGGAGCTGGCGGTGGAGATGCACGCCGACGTGCTCATGATCCTCACCGAGGTGGAGGCGGTCTCTCTCCACTTCGGCACGCCGGAGCAGCGGCCCCTGGCCCGGGCCACCCCGGCGGAGCTGGAGGAGTACGCCCGGCAGGGGCACTTCCCCCCGGGCAGCATGCTGCCCAAGGTGCAGGCGGCGGCCGACTTCGTCCGCTCCGCCCCCGGCCGCCGGGCGGTGATCACGTCGCTGGACCGGTGCCTGGACGCCCTGGAGGGCCGGTGCGGCACCTGGGTGTCCGCCCCCTGACGGGGCGGGAGAGGGGGGCTCTGCTGACATGAAGCGCCTGAAAATGCCCACGGCGTACACCATCCTGCTGCTCATCATCGCGGTCATCGCCGTGCTCACCTTCGTGCTGCCCGCCGGGCAGTACGACCGCACCGAGGCCGGGGAGCCCATCGCCGGCACCTACCACACCGTCCCCGCCAGCCCCCAGGGGCCCGGGGCGGTGGTCCAGGCCCCCCTGAAGGGCCTCTATCAGGCCATCGAGATCGCCGCCTTCATCCTCACGGTGGGGGGCTTCCTCGGGGTCATGGGCCGCACCGGGGCCATCGACGCCGGCATCGCCGCCATCATCCGGAAGCTGAAGGGGCGGGAGAAGCTGCTCATCCCCATCCTCATGCTGGCCTTCGCCCTGGGGGGCACCACCTTCGGCATGGCGGAGGAGACCATCGCCTTCTATCCCCTGCTGCTGCCGGTGATGCTCTCGGCGGGCTATGACGCCATCACCGCGGTGGCCGTCATCCTGCTGGGGGCGGGAGCGGGGGTGCTGGGCTCCACCGTCAACCCCTTCGCCACCGGCATCGCCGCCGGCTTCGCCGGGGTCTCCCTCGGGGAGGGGCTGGTGCTTCGGCTCATCATCCTGGTCGTCAGCCTGGCGGCGGCCATCGTCTACGTCATGCGGTACGGGGAGCGGGTCCGGGCCCACCCGGAGCGCTCCCTGCTCCGCCGGCGGGGGCCCAGCGGCATCCGCCGCTTCGTCACCGCCCAGGTGCCCGACGCCGCCGAGATGACCCCCCGGCGGAAGGCGGCCCTGGTCCTCTTCGCCCTCACCTTCGCCGTGATGGTCTACGGCGTCATCCCCTTCGCCGACGTGGGGGTGACCTTCCTGCCCACCCTCGGGTGGTGGTTCCCCCAGCTGTCCGCCCTGTTCTGGGTGGCGGCGGTGGTGGTGGGCCTGGTCTACGGCCTGTCCGAGCTGGACATGGTGGACGGCTTCGTGAAGGGGGCGGGGGAGCTGCTGGGGGTGTCCTTCATCATCGGCATCTCCCGGGGCATCACCGTGGTCATGGACGACGGCGGCATCACCGACACCATCCTCCACTGGGGGGAGACCGCCCTCACCGGGGCGGGCAGCGTGGCCTTCGTGGTGGTGAGCTACCTCATCTACCTGGTGCTCTCCTTCCTCATCCCCTCCACCTCGGGGCTGGCCACCCTGTCCATGCCCATCATGGCCCCCCTGGCCGACTTCTCCGGGGTGAGCCGGGAACTCATCATCACCGTGTTCCAGTCGGCCTCCGGCCTGGTGAACCTGATCACCCCCACCTCGGCGGTGGTGATGGGGGCGCTGGCCATCGGGCGGGTGCCCTATCACCAGTGGCTGCGGTTCCTGTGGCCCCTGCTGGGGATCTTCTTCCTGCTGTCCCTGCTGCTGATGGTGCTCCAGGTCCTGTTGTGACCTGTCGCCCCGGCGGAGCGAAAAGGCTCCGCCGGGGCTCTCTGCGTCCTCTGCGCCGGAGCGTGAAAAATCCCGGCCGGGCGGGGGGGCAGTTTGGGGAGTTTTGCCCTTGACTTTCGGTGCCGCTCCTCCCTATAATTATTAGATGTATGCCGACTTTTTCCGTCCGTCCCCCTTTCTCGGGACGGACGGTCTATTCCAGTCAGACAGGAGCGAATGCCATGGTCAAGACACTGATGAAACAGATCGGGGAGTTCAAGCGGGACTCCCTGCTCACCCCGGTCTTCATGGTCCTGGAGGTGATCATGGAGACCGTCATCCCCCTGCTCATGGCCTCCATCATCGACGACGGCGTGGAGAAGGGGGACATCCGCCACATCTACGCCGTGGGGGCGGCCATGGTGGTCATCGCCATCATCGGCCTGATCGCCGGCGTGCTGGGCGGGACCTACGGGGCCCGGGCCTCCGCCGGTCTGGCCCGCAACCTGCGGCAGGCCATGTACGACAACATCCAGACCTTCTCCTTCGCCAGCATCGACAAGTTCTCCACCTCCAGCCTCATCACCCGCATGACCACCGACGTCACCAACGTGCAGATGTCCTATCAGATGATCCTGCGCATGTGCGTCCGGGCCCCCATGAGCATGGTGTGCGCCATGGTGATGGCCTACTTCCTCAGCCCGGAGCTGGCCTCGGTCTACCTCGTCGCGGTGGTGGTGCTGGCCGTGGTGCTGGCCGTCATCATGCGCCGGGCCACCTTCTACTTCCAGCAGGCCTTCCCCAAGTACGACGACATGAACGCCTCGGTGCAGGAGAACATCTCGGGCATCCGGGTGGTGAAGGCCTACGTCCGGGAGAAGTTCGAGACCTCCCGGTTCATGACGGCCAGCCGCAACATCTTCAGCATCTTCGTCAAGGCGGAGCGGCAGGTGGTCATCACCATGCCCCTGATGTTCGCCACCGTGTACATCTGCATCCTGCTGCTGAGCTGGCTGGGGGCCAAGCTCATCGTCCAGAGCGGCCAGACCGTCCTGACCACCGGCGAGCTCACCAGCCTGCTGGCCTACTGCATGAACATCCTCATGAGCCTGATGATGCTGGCCATGGTCTTCGTCATGGTCACCATGTCCATCGCCAGCGCCCGCCGCATCGCCGAGGTGCTCAATGAGAAGAGCGAGCTGGAGAACCCCGCCGACCCCATCCACGCGGTGCCCGACGGCTCGGTCCGCTTCGACCACGTCTTCTTCCGGTACGGCAAGTCCGGGGAGCCGGTGCTCCGGGACATCTGCCTGGACATCCGCTCCGGCGAGACCATCGGCGTGGTGGGGGGCACGGGCAGCGGCAAGACCAGCCTGGTCAACCTGATCAGCCGGCTCTACGACGTCAGCGAGGGCTCCGTCTCGGTGGGCGGCCACGACGTGCGGGAGTATGACATGGAGGCCCTGCGCGACCAGGTGGCCATGGTGCTCCAGAAGAACGTGCTCTTCTCGGGCACCGTGCTGGAGAACCTGCGCTGGGGCAACGAGGAGGCCACCCGGGAGGAGTGCGCCCAGGCCTGCCGCCTGGCCTGCGCCGACGACTTCGTATCCAAGATGCCCGACGGCTATGACTCCCACGTGGAGCGGGGCGGGGCCAACCTCTCCGGCGGACAGCGGCAGCGGCTGTGCATCGCCCGGGCCCTGCTGAAAAAGCCCCGGGTGCTCATCCTGGACGACTCCACCAGCGCGGTGGACACCGCCACCGACGCCAGGATCCGCACCGCCCTGACCACCCAGCTGGCCGACACCACCAAGATCATCATCGCCCAGCGCATCTCCAGCGTCCAGGGGGCCGACCGCATCGTGGTGCTGGACGACGGCGCCGTCAGCGGGGTGGGCACCCACGAGGAGCTGCTGGAGCACAATGAGATCTACCGCAGCGTCTATGAGTCCCAGACCCAGGGCAGCGGCGACTTTGACGAGAACGGAGGCGAGGACTGATGGCCAGACCCAACTCCGGGCGCGCCATGCGCCCCAGGATCCGGGTGGAGGACCCGGGGCTGCTGATCCGGCGGCTGCTGGGCTATATCGGGAGGAAATACCTGATCCAGTGCGTGGTGGTGGTGCTGTGCGTCTTCGTCAGCGTCTTCGCCATGGTGCAGTCCACCCTGTTCACCAAGACCCTCATCGACGACTACATCACCCCTCTGCTGCTGTCCGAGGCCCCCGACTTCGCGCCTCTGGCGGCGGCCATCGTCCAGGTGGGCATGTTCTGCGCCTGCGGCATCCTGGCCGCCCTGGCCCAGCAGCTGGTGCTGGTCTACATCACCCAGGGCACCCTGCGCAGCCTGCGCAACGACCTGTTCGCCCACATGCAGAAGCTTCCCATCCGCTACTTCGACACCCACTCCCACGGGGACGTCATGTCCATCTACACCAACGACATCGACACCCTCCGGCAGATGATCAGCCAGTCCCTGCCCCAGATGCTCAACAGCGCCATCTCCATCGTCAGCGTGCTGGTCAGCATGCTGGTGCTCAACCTGCCCCTGACCCTGGTCTCCCTGGCCATGATCGCGGTGATGCTGATCTGCTCCAAGAAGCTCATCGGGCTCAGCGGCACCTACTTTCTGAAGCAACAGCGGGACATCGGCACGGTGAACGGCTACATCGAGGAGATGATGGACGGGCAGAAGGTGGTCAAGGTCTTCTGCCACGAGGAGCAGGCCAAGGCCGAGTTCAAGGTCCGCAACGACCAGCTCTTCGACAGCGCCTACAACGCCAACCGCTTCGCCAACGCCTTCTTCCCGGTGGTCATCCAGCTGGGCAACCTGAGCTATGTGGTGTGCGCCGTGGTGGGCGGCATCATGGCGCTGAGCGGCTTCTGGGGCTTCACCCTGGGCGGGCTGGTGAGCTTCCTCACCTTCAACAAGAGCCTCAACTCCCCCATCGGCCAGATCAGCCAGCAGCTCAACTCGGTGGTCATGGCCCTGGCCGGCGCCGACCGGATCTTCCGCCTGCTGGACGAGGAGGTGGAGGAGGACGAGGGCTCCGTCACCCTGGTGAACGCCTGCTACCGGAAGGACGGCGCCCTGGACGAGTGCAGCGAGCGCACCGGCCTGTGGGCCTGGAAGGTGATCCGGCCCAGCGACGGCGCGGTGGAGTATATCCCCCTGAAGGGCCACGTCACCTTCGACCACGTGGACTTCGGCTACACCCCCGAGAAGACCGTCCTCCACGACATCACCATGTACGCCCAGCCGGGCCAGAAGATCGCCTTCGTGGGCTCCACCGGCGCGGGCAAGACCACCATCACCAACCTGATCAACCGGTTCTACGACATCCAGGAGGGCACCATCCTCTACGACGGGGTGGACATCCGGAAGATCTGCAAGGACGACCTGCGCCGCTCCCTGGGCATGGTGCTCCAGGACACCCACCTGTTCACCGGCACCGTCATGGAGAACATCCGCTTCGGCCGGCTGGACGCCACCGACGAGGAGTGCATCGCCGCCGCTCAGCTGGCCAACGCCGACGGCTTCATCCGCCGGCTGCCCGACGGGTATGACACCATGCTCACCGGGGACGGGGCCAGCCTCTCCCAGGGGCAGCGGCAGCTGCTGTCCATCGCCCGGGCGGCGGTGGCCGACCCGCCGGTGCTCATCCTGGACGAGGCCACCAGCTCCATCGACACCCGGACCGAGAAGATCGTCCAGGACGGCATGGACGCCCTGATGTACGGCCGGACCACCTTCGTCATCGCCCACCGGCTCTCCACCATCCGCAACAGCGACTGCATCATGGTGCTGGAGCAGGGCCGGATCATCGAGCGGGGCAGCCACGAGCAGCTGCTGGAGGAGCAGGGCCGCTACTACCAGCTCTACACCGGCAACCGGCCCGCCGCCGGACAGGGGCAGGGCTGACCCCCTCTCCCCCGCCCGCGCCGCATCCGCACCGCACCCGACCCGCGCCGGGGCCCCAACGGGCCCCGGCGCTTTTTCTCTTGACATGCCTCGTGTTTCGATGTATTATATACATAGAGATACAAGGTATGAGAGGAGCTGATCCTATGCGGCAGAAGCAGTCTCTGGCCCACACCTCCTTGCTGGTGCTCAGTCTGCTCTCCCGGCAGGACATGTACGGCTACCAGATGATCGCCACCCTGGAGCAGCGGCTGGACCCCGCCTTCTCCATGAAGGAGGGGACCCTCTACCCCATCCTGCGGGAGCTGGAAAACGCTGGGGCGGTGTCCTGCTATGAGCAGGAGGTGTCCGGCCGGACGCGCAAGTACTACCACCTGACCCGGAAGGGCCGCCGGCAGCTGGCCGAGGAGCAGGAGCAGTGGGAGCGCTATGAGCACGCCATCAATGCCGTGCTCCACATGGCCTGAGAGGGGGGGCAGAGGCATGGACCCCCTCTATTCCAGATTTTGCAATGAAGTATGCGGGCATATCCCCCGGGCCACCTCCCGGGAGCGGGGGGACATCGCCCGGGAACTGACCCATCACCTGGAGGACCACGCCCGGCAGCTCGCCGACCGGGGCGTGGAGGAGGGCGCCGCCGCCGACCGGGCCGTCCAGGCCATGGGCGACCCGTCGGAGATCGGCGCCAAGTGGAACGCCCAGCTCTCCCCCTTCTGGCTGTGGATGGGGCGGGTGCTCTGCGTGGCAGGGATGTGCCTGTCCTTCGTGATCTTCGTTGGTCTCTACGGGGAACGCTTCGAGCCCATCCTAAACAGCCTGCTGGCCCGGGTCGGCGTCACGGGGCCCCTTCGTGACCCGCCCTATTCCTACCGGTCAGTGGGGGAGATGGAGCTTGATCTGCGCTGCCCCTATGGCGACAGCGTCATCTATCTCTACGGGCTCACCGTGCTGCAAAACATCCATGATCCCGACGAACGCGCCCTCCGCATCGGTGCGGTGGCCTATCACCGCGACCCCTTCCGGGACTCCGTCCTGCTGACCAACATCACCTGGGACGGCGGCGCCTGGCTCTCCTACTGGGCCAGCCCCGCCCGCGGTGCGAGCGCTGGGGCCATCACCATCCCCCTCCCGCCGGGCAGCCTTCCAGAGTCGGTGGTCCTCACCGGCTCCAGCTTCGGCAATTCATTCCGGGCGGTCATCCCACTGGACTGGGAGGCAATCTCATGAGCCGGAAAAAGCACGTTCTCACCCGGCGGCAGCGGGCCCTGCGGCAGGGGCTGACGCTGGCGGTCCTGATCCTGCTGGTATCCCTGCTCCACCTCTACCGTCCCCTCCCCGGCCAGGCCCTTCAGGCGGAGGGGGACCTGTACGGCCTGGCGCCCCTCCAGACGGTCCTCACCGTCCAGCCGGAGGAGACGGACGGCCCTCCCCGCCTGGGGCGGCTGTGCCTGGCGGAGAACGACGGGGCCCTGATGGCCGCCACGCTGGAGTTCCGGCCCCTCTCCGGGTGGGAGGTGACCATGGATGAGGTGGTGGACTGCACCAAGGGCAGCTCCCCCCAGTGCGGCTTTTTCCGCCCGTCTCAGAGCGCCTACTCCTACGCCTACGTCTTCGGCCGGGTGGACGACCCGGATGTGAAGGAGATCTCCTTCCGGGGCGTGTACCGCCCCTACTATGGCAACAGCTATGAGGAGGAGGCCGTCCTCACCATCCGCCGGGAGACCGCCGTGGGGCGAGACGGCGCGTGGTACTTCCTCACGCCCCTCCCCGAGGTCTTCTCCCAGCAGCTGCAGCTGGATCTGGGGCTCTACGCCGTCTGGTGGAGCGCCGACGGCGGGGAGGAGGCCGTCCTGTGGGAGCTGAACGGCTAGATCCCTTGAAAATACCGGAATGCAACCGACAGTTGTCAAATTGGACGCCGTTTTTGGTTGCGGAGCGGGGCGGGGTTTGCTATGCTGGAGACGCTGAGACGCGTCAGGCAAACTTTTGTCACGGGAGGTCATCTCTTTGGAATTTCAACAGCGGCTGTACGACCTGCGGAAGAGGGCGGGTCTGTCCCAGGAGGAGCTGGCCGGGCTGCTGGGGGTCACCCGGCAGGCGGTCCAGAAGTGGGAGGCGGGCACGTCCCGGCCCGACATGGACAACCTGTCCGCCCTGGCCCGGTACTTCAACGTCACCCTGGACTGGCTCATCACCGGCCGGGAGGCCGTCCCGCCGGAGGCGGAGCCCCGGACCATCATCAACAACTACTACAACGAGTGGCACTATGAGTACAAGAGCCGGCGCACCCTGTTCGGCCTTCCCCTGGTGCACATCCATCTGGGCCGTGGGTTCCAGCGGGCCAGGGGGATCATCGCCATCGGGAATGTGGCCACCGGCGTGGTGGCCCTGGGCGTTTTTGCCGTAGGGCTGGTCTCCGCCGGCTGCCTCACCCTGGGCGTTCTCACCCTCGGGTGCGTCGCCCTGGGGCTGGTGGGCCTGGGGTGCATCGCCATCGGACTGCTGGCCATCGGGGGCATGGCCCTGGGGGTGCTCTCCATCGGGGCCATGGCCTTCGGCGTCTATGCCGTGGGCGGGGCGGCCTGGGCCAGCCAGATCGCCGTAGGAGCTCTGGCCACCGCCCCCCTGGCCATCGGGGACGAGCCCAGCGGAACGGTAGCCCTGCTCACCGACGGGTCGGTCTCCCGGGCCCAGATCGCCGCTGCCATCCGGCAGGCCCTCGGGGGAGACGGCCCTCTGGCCGACTTCCTCACCTTCATGGCGGCCCACATCCACTCCACCCCCCTGCAGTGAGACGGAAGGGGCGCGGCCCGGCGGCCGCGCCCCTTTTCAGCGCCCGGGCAGGCGGAGATATCGCCCCCGCGGGGCCTCATCCCCGCCCGACCCCAGGGCGGGGAAGTCCTCACGCCCTTCTCAGCTCCTCCAGTGTCTCCCGGATGGCCTTCGGGGGGAGCCACACGGCGGCCATCTCCTCCAGCTGTGCCAGCGTGAGGGAGCGGGACGCCTTCACCATGGGGTGGCCCAGCCACTTGCCAAAACGGCGGCGGAACACCTCCCGGCTGCGGGGGTCGTCCAGCAGCTCCCCCACCGTGATCGTCCCCTGTCTCAGATCCATGCTATCGCCTCCTCTCCTTCCGGTCTTTTCCAGTCTATTCCGGGCCGGGCGCGGACGTTCCGCCGGGCCCGGCATATCCATCCGCTTTATTTCGTTCATCCGTTATTTTTATGTTCTTTTTCCAATTTTTCCGTTGACCGGCCTTTTCCACGATGTTACAATAGTCACGACCTCGGCCTGTGCCTGCCGCCCTCTGCCGGCTGCACAGCCTTTCCCGCCCCGGACTCCGCGCGGTGGACGAGCCCCGCGGCGGCCCCGGCCGGTCCTGTCCGGCCGGCGGCGGGCCTGTCTGGATCCTCTTGCCAGAGTGGTGGACGAGCCTCCTCTGACCCCCGGTGTGAGCGACCGGTCTTTTCCGCAGGCAGCGGGACTGCACCCCACACCAGGACGGTGGACAGGCCGGGAGAAAAAATGAGGAGGCATTTCACACCCATGAAACACAAGAAGCTCATCTCTCTGCTGCTGGCCCTGACCATGGTGCTGGCGCTGGCCGCCTGCTCCAACACCGACGAGCCGGCCGAGACCCCCGCGGAGACCCCCGCCGAGACCACCCCGGTGGAGACCCCCGCCGAGACCACTCCCGCCGAGGGGGTCGACCTGACCATCCTGTACGAGCAGGATGACAGCATGCTCAACACCTATTCCCTGCTGGCCGTCAACCCCGACGCTCCCTTCGTGGACGCCGACGGCAACGCCGTGTCCGACGTGTACATCAACGTGGAGGGCGCCGCCGCCCTGATCAACTGGATGCTCAGCCAGGAGGCCCTGGACCTGGCCGCCAACTACGGCTATGAGGAGTACGGCGAGTACCTGTTCTACGTGCTGGACGACGCCCCGGTCTCCACTGCTGAGATCCCCGCCGCCACCGAGGACACCGCCACCATCCGCATGTCCACCACCACCTCGGTGAACGACTCCGGCCTGCTGGGCTACCTGCTGCCCTTCTTCGAGGACGAGTACGGCTACACCGTGGAGGTCACCTCTGCCGGCACCGGCGCCGCCATCGCCAACGCCACCTACGGCAACGCCGACCTGCTGCTGGTCCACTCCAAGAGCCAGGAGGAGAACTTCGTGGCCGGCGGCTACAGCTATGTGCTGGACGGCCTTGACGCTGAGCGCCTGCCCTTCCTGTACAACTACTTCGTGCTGTGCGGCCCCTCCGACGACCCCGCCGGGGTGAAGGAGGCCGCCTCCGTCACCGACGCCTTCGCCCTCATCGCCGAGGGGGAGTATCCCTTCGTCTCCCGCGGCGACGCCAGCGGCACCCACACCAAGGAGATCTCCCTGTGGCCCGCGGAGCTGGGCATCACCACCGAGGCCGACAGCGTGGCCGACTACACCGGCTGGTACAACTACTCCAACGCCGGCATGGGCGTCTGCCTGACCATGGCCGAGGAGCTGCACGCCTACATCCTGTCCGACAAGGCCACCTACCTCACCTTCCGCGCCAACAACGGCGTGATGGAGTGATGATCTGACATGCGCACCGCACTGGAACAGGCCGTCCAGCTGGTCCTCTCCGGGGACTACCAGCTGATCAACATCATCTCGGTGACCCTGCAGATGAGCATCCCCAGCTCGGTGATCTCACTGATCCTGGGGGTGCCCCTGGGGGTCCTGCTGGCGTTCTGCTCCTTTCGGGGGAAGGGGGCCCTGGTGATCCTCAACCGGACGCTCATGGGCCTCCCCCCCGTGGTGTGCGGCCTGCTGTGCTACATGCTCTTCTCCGGGGTGGGCCCCTTCCGGCACTTCCGGCTGATGTACACCATCCCGCTGATGATCATCGCCCAGGTGATCCTCATCACCCCCATCGTCATCGGCAACATGGAGAGCTTCGCCCAGCGCATCACCCCCGCCGTCCGGGAGACTGCCCGGGGCCTGGGGCTGGGCCGGGGGCGCACCTTCCTGCTGCTGGTCAGCGAGACCCGGTATCAGGTGTTCTCCACCTATCTGCTGGGCTTCGCCCGGTCCATCGCCGAGGTGGGGGCCGTCTCCATGGTGGGCGGCGCCATCGCCTATAAGACCAACGTGATGACCACCGCCATCATGAACTACACCAACCGGGGGGACTTCACCCTGGGCGTGGCCCTGGGGGTCATCCTGCTGGCCATGTCCCTGGTGCTGAACCTGACGGTATCTCTCATCCAGGGGAGGTTGAGCCGGTGATCATCCGCCCATTCACCAAGAGCTACGGCGGCGCGCCGGTGCTGGACTTCCCCGGCGCGTCCCTCCCCGAGGGGGAGGTCTGCGCCGTCATCGGCGCCAACGGGAGCGGAAAATCCACCCTGGCCCGGATCGTGGCCGGGGCCATGGCCAGCGACCAGGGCCGCCCGGT
Source organism: uncultured Oscillospiraceae bacterium (assembly GCA_944386845.1). Classification (GTDB taxonomy): domain Bacteria; phylum Bacillota; class Clostridia; order Oscillospirales; family Oscillospiraceae; genus CALXCT01. Next base: position 20,287 of record CALXCP010000017.1, read on the forward strand.
GCTGGAGCAGGCCGGCCCGGTGGGCTACCTGCCCCAGCGTCCCTACCCCTTCCAGATGACGGTGGAGGGCAACCTGCTCCTCAACGCTCCCGGAGGCCGGGCCGACGCCCGGAGGAGGGCGGCCGAGCTCATGGAGCAGCTGGAGATCGCCCACCTGGCCCGAAAAAAAGCCCACCACCTCTCCGGAGGCGAGACCGCCCGGATGGCCCTGGCCCGGCTGCTGATGCGCCGGTACGCCCTGCTCATCCTGGACGAGCCCACCGCCGCCATGGACATCCGGTCCACCTCCCTCACCGAGGCGCTGGTGGACCGCTACCGCCGGGAGACCGGCTGCGCCGTGCTGTGGATCACCCACTCCCTGAAGCAGGCCCAACGCACGGCGGATACCGTGCTCTTCCTCCTCCGGGGCAGGCTGGCCGAGGCCGGCCCGATGACGCGCCTGCTCAGCGCGCCCACCACCCCGGAGCTGCGGCAGTTTTTGGACTTTTACGGCGCGTGAGGCGCCAGCCCGGCGCACAAGAGCGCCCGCGGGATCCGATCCCGCGGGCGCTCTCTCGTTTTTCTTCAGTTTTCCGTGGGCTCCAGGCGGAAGCGCACCGTCCCCGGCGCGTCCAGCCGGTAGCCCCCCAGCTTCTCCAGCCGGGCCCGGAACTCCGGCCCCCGGAGGATGTCCAGCAGACGCTGGAGCATGGGGGTGTCCCAGGCGGCGTCGGGGATGAGCAGGTCGTACTGCTCGTCGTACACCGGGATGAAGTCCAGGCCGTACAGCTTGGCCGCCGACCAGATGCCCAGCCCGGCGTCCGCCGAGCCGGCGGCCACCTGGGCGGCCACCGAGGTGTGGGTGAACTCCTCCCGCTCATAGCCGTAGATCTTCCCGGTGTCCACCCCGGCCAGGCGGCAGAGGTAGTCGATGAGGATCCGGGTGCCCGAGCCCTTCTGCCGGTTGACGTAGCGCAGGCCCTCCCGGCCCAGGTCGGCGATGCCCCGGATACCCAGGGGGTTGCCCGGGGCCACCATGAGGCCCTGGACCCGGCCCACGCACTCCACCAGGCGCACGCCCCCCTTGGGGAAGTTCTTCTTCACCATGTGGACGTTATAGCTGCCGTCCGCCTCGTCCAGCAGATGGACGCCCGCCATGTGGGCCTCCCCCCGCTTCACGGCGGTGATGCCCCCCATGCTCCCCACGTGGGAGGAGCTCATGAACATGGACCGGTCGGCGCTGTGGAGCAGGTCGCCCAGCTCGTCCAGCAGGGGGTCGTGGCTGCCGATGACCACCACCGACCGGCGCAGCTGCTCCCGGGGGCGCAGCAGGCGCACCCTCACCCGCTCTCCCTGGGGATAGCCCTCCGCGTTCTGGGGGACCTCCAGGATGCCGTCGGCCCGCATGAAGGAGGTGACCACCCCGCTGCCCCGGCTCAGGGGGGAGGCCATGAGCTTGTCCCCCACATAGCCCATCCGCATCCGGACGAACTCCTGGTACTTCAGGGTGGACATCACCGGGCGGGTGAGCACCGCCTCCTCACAGGGGTCCTCCTCCACCGGGCGCAGACATGCCTCGTCCAGCAGGGGCTTGAGGACCTGCTCCAGCACGATGATGCCCGACACCGGGTAGCCGGGGACGCCGAGGATGGGCGTCCTGCCGGCGCAGCCGAGGATGGCGGGCTTGCCGGGCTTGATGGCGATGCCGTGGCAGAACACCTCGCCCACCTGACCGATGGCCTGGGCGCTGTAGTCCTCCCGCCCGGCGGAGGAGCCGGCGTTGAGGAGCACCACGTCGCACTCCTCCGCCGCCCGGGCCACCGCGTCCCGGATCAGGTCCAGCTCATCCTTCACGATGGGGTAGACCTTGGGCTGGGCTCCCCACTGCCGCAGCATGGCGGAGAAGATGGCCGAGTTGAACTCCAGGATATCCCCGGGGGCCGGGTCAGGGGTGGGGGCGACGATCTCATCCCCGGTGGGGATGATGCCCACCACCGGGCGGCGGACCACCTCCACCTCCAGCACACCGGCCGCGATCATGGCGCCGATGGCCGCCGGGGTGATCTCGGCGGCCCCGGGGAGGAGCATCTCCCCGGCGCAGATGTCCTCGCCGATCTGGCGCACGTTCTGCCACGGGGTGGCGGCGGCGTACAGGCGCACGCCGTCCTCCGTCTGCTCCAGCTCCTCCACCATGACCACCGCGTCGTCCCCATCGGGCAGGGGGTCGCCGGTGTCCACCACGGTGTACTTCTCCCTGGAAAGGAGGACCGGGGTGGTCTCCCCCGCCCCGAAGGTGTCGGCCGCCCGGAGGGCGATGCCGTCCATGGCGCAGGCGTGGTAGTGGGGGGCGCAGATGTGGGCGTACACCGCCCGGGCAGTGACCCGGCCGGCGGCCTCCCAGATGGAGACGGTCTCCGTCCCCGGGCCGAAGCCCCGCTCCCGCAGCTTCTCCACATAGTCACGCACCGCATCCTCCAGCGGCGCGTTGGTGAGATACTGAAAGCCCATGTTTTTTCGCTCCTTTTCTCTTTTCGCTTCTCAATCCATGGCGTACACGGCGATCTCCACCTGCTGTCCGGCGGAAAACCCTTCGCAGTCCCGGGGGACGCAGAGATAGCCGTCGCTCCCCGCCAGGGAGGTGATCAGCCCCGACTTGGTGTGGACCGGCCGGGCGGCCAGCCCGTCCCCCTCCCGGGTGAGGAAGACGCCGGCATACTGGGCCCGGCCATGGTTGGCGGGCACCGGGGCGGTGAGCCGGGCGGGCACCCGGAGCTCCCGCAGCGCCTGCCCCGTCAGCCCGGCCATCAGGGGCCGCAGCAGCAGGTGGGCCACGAAGAAGGCGGCCACCGGGTGTCCGGGCAGGCCCAGCACCGGCTTGCCTCCCACCCGGGCCAGCAGGGTGGGCTTGCCCGGCTTCATGGCGATGCCGTGGAAGAGGATCTCCCCCAGCCGGCCCAGCACCCGGGCCGCCGCGTCCTTCTCCCCCACCGAGCTGCTCCCGGACAGGAGCAGCACGTCGCACCGGGCGGCCAGCCGGGCCACCGCCTCCTCCAGCAGCTCCTCCCGGTCAGGGAGCAGCTCCGGGGGAAGGCATTCGCCCCCCCACTCCGCCACGGCGGCGGCCAGCATGGGGGCGTTCACGTCCCGGACCTGCCCGGGGCCGGGGACCTGGCCGCAGGGGACCAGCTCGTCCCCGGTGGACAGGATGCCCACCACCGGCTTTCGGCGGACCCAGACCGCGGCCGCCCCCATGGCGGCCAGGGCGCCCACGTCGGCGGGCGTCAGCCGCCGCCCGGCCGGCAGCACCTCCTGCCCCGGTCTCACGTCGTCCCCCCGGTAGATCAGGTTCTCCCCCGGGGCCGCGGGCTTCAGTACCCCCAGGGTGCCGTCGCCGTACTCCTCTGAGTGCTCCACCATCACCACGGCGTCCGCCCCCGGGGGGACCGCCCCGCCGGTGGGCACCTTCACCCCCTGCCCGGGGGCCAGGGGAGGCGGGGGCCCCTCCCCCATCCGCACCTGTCCGGCGTCGCTGAGCAGGGCGGGCAGGCTGTCGCTGCACCCGAAGGTGTCCGACGCCCGCACCGCCCAGCCGTCCACCGTGGAGCGGTCAAAGCCTGGGACGAACTCCTCCGCTGCCACCGGCCGGGCCAGCACCCGGCCCGCCGCCCGGTCCAGGGGGAGCTCCTCCTCCCCGGTGCGCAGGGCGCCGAACTCCCTCTCCACCGTCCGGAGGGCCTCCTCCGGACTCAACACATGAAGCATCCCGCCGCCTCCTTCCGCGCCGGACGGGCCCCGCCCGCCGCGGACATTTGTAACGGGGGTATTATACCACAGCCGTCCGCCGTTTTTAAGGGGGTAACGCCGACTTTTTACAAAATTTCCATCGTTTTTTCCTGCCGTTTGGCGGAGTCCATGAGTTCCCTTTATGAGACCCCCAAGCCGGTCTATGGTTTGCCCCCTCCTCCATTTTTCCGGCGGGGCTGTGAGATTTCCTCTTCCAGCAGGCGGGGGAGGATCTCACCCGGCGCTACCGCCGGGAGGAGAGCGTGGCCCGGGTCCGGCGCATCCAGGAGCTGCGCCGGGCGGCAAAACGGTCCCCGAGGTGAAGGCGATCCTTCAGGGCGAATAAAGGAACGGCGGCCCCGGAGCATGTGCTCCGGGGCCGCCGCAGTTCGGTCAGTCCTCTGTTTCGTCCATGCGGTCCGCGTCGGTGACGGGCCGCAGCACCCGGCAGGGGTTTCCCGCCGCCACCACGCCCGGGGGGATGTCCCGGGTGATCACGCTGCCCGCGCCGATCACTGCCCCCGCCCCGATCGTGACGCCGGGCAGGACGGTGACGCGGCCTCCCAGCCACGCCCGGTCCCCGATGACGATGGGCCGGGCCCGCTCCGCCCCCGAGGCCCGCTCCTCCGGGCGCAGGGGGTGGTCGGCGGTGTACAGGCCGCAGCCGGGCCCGATCTGGCACGCCCGCCCGATGGTGATGGGGGCGCAGTCCATGAAGTAGGCCCCGTGGTTCACGAAGGTGCCCGCCCCGACGGTACAGTTGTCGCCGTAGTCCGTCAGGAAGGGGGACAGGATGACCGTCCCCTCCCCCCGGTGGGGCAGCAGCTCGTCCAGGATGGCCTCCCGGGCCGCCCCGTCCTCCGGCGGGGCGTGGTCCAGCTGGAAGCACAGCCCCTTGGCCCGCCGGCGGGCCGCCGTCAGGGCGGAGTCGTCCGGGTCATACCACAGGCCCCGGTCCCGCTTCTCCCGCTCGGTCATGTCAGCGGAACCAGAAGCCGTCCATGGCGTACTTGAAGGTGCGGTAGCCCTGCATGGTGCACTCGTAGTCGAACTGCCGGATGAGGACGCCGTCGGCGTCGTACTCCCCGAACAGGTGGGCCACCCCGCTGTTCACCACCCAGTTGCCGTCCTCCCCCGCCGGGGCGGCGTTGGAGACGATGCTGGAGTAGGGCACCGGGAAGGACTGCACCAGGGCGAAGGTGCGGGCGTTCTCGTCGATCTCATAGACGTAGACGTAGCTGTTCTCGTCGTTCTCCAGGTACAGGCCGGTGCCCACCCCGTCGGGCAGGTCGGGCTCGTAGTCCCGGGAGCTGTTGGCCCAGTAGTTGTTGTTGAAGGTCCGGATGTAGTAGACCCCCTCCTCTTCCCCGGGGCCGGCGTACTCCACGCTGTGCTGCCCGTACTGGTACAGGAAGTCGCCCACCGGGGTCAGGCACAGCGCCTCATAGCCGGTGCCCGCCCAGAAGGCGGGGTCTCCCGCCATCCAGACCACCTCCGGGGCGGTGTGGACGTTCTCCACCTTGATGATGGTGGAGGTCTCCCGGGAGGAGACGATGAGGCTGTCCCCCTCCTCCAGGTACTGCACGGTGTTCAGGTGGAGCCAGTCCCACTGCCCCGCCTGCCAGAAGAAGTCGCCGGTGAGGGGGACGGGGTAGGTCTCCCCCCTGCAGTAATCCGCCATGAGGACGGAGAAGTCCACCAGCTCGGTGACGGCGCCGGTGGTCAGGTCCACCTCCACCACCACGTCCTCGATGGTCTCGCTGCCCTCCTTGTTCACCAGGGCCACCACCGTGGTGCCTCCGGGGCCGAAAACGATGTCGTGGTGGAGCTCATAGCCGTCCAGATCATAGACCTGGATGACCCGGCCCGCCGGGTCGATCCGGGCCAGCCGGGTGGCCGAGACGCAGGTGACGATGTCCCCCTCGTAGGACAGCACCCGGTCCAGGCCGAAGCCCTCCAGCACCATCTCATAGCGCAGCACGCCGCTGTTGTCGAAGAAGAAGCCGTAGCCCAGATATCCGTTGGTGCGCATCATGGCGAACAGTCCGTCGGACAGAGGCGCCTGGCTCTCCCCGTCGGTGTAGTCCATGAGGACGGGGTAGCCCGAGTGGTCCTCCGGCATGTCCAGGGTGAAGTGGACCTGCTGCCGGGTGTTGCCCCAGTAGCCCCGGATGGTGAGGGTGACCTCGTTGGTCTCCCCGGGGACCAGGCCGATGAGCTGGAACTCGTGGGCCCGGGTGATGTTGGCCCCGCTCAGGTCGGCGGCCTGGGCGGAGAAGTCGGGGATGTCGGGGTCGTCCACGTGGACGGTGTAGTCCACCTGGGTGCGCATGTCGGTCTCAAAATAGAGGTAGAGGCCGTTGCTCCCGGTGCCGTAGGGGTTCAGGATGGCCAGGGGCATATCGGCCGTCCACCGCTCGGAGCTCTTCATCTCCTCCACCATCTGGAACAGGCGGTCCTGCACCTCCACGTCGTAGTAGGTGAAGCCCTCCTCCTCCAGCTCGGCGGGGACCAGCTGGAGCACGGTGATGTTCCCCTTGGCCAGGGAGCTGCGCAGCTCGACGCCCAGCTCCTCGTCGGTGGACAGCAGGGCGCCGGCGTCCACCTCCCACTCGGTGCGGACCTTGCCCTCCTGCTCCACGAAGCTCTTGCCCAGGAAGAAAATGACGGCCAGAGCAACGACCACGGCCACCGCGATGACGGCCGCGGCGATCAGGATCTTCTTTTTCAGCGACATGCCGAGGACCTCCTTCCCCCATCCGGGGGAGATGTTTCAAGATCAACCCTGATTCTACACTACTTTCTTCCGTTTGGCACCCCCTTTTTTGAAATTTTCCGAACTTTTTTCGGGGGCAGCACTTTGGCGCTGAAACAGGCGGTCTCAGGGGGTACTGTGGGGTATGGGGGGAAGCCCCATTTTCCCCCCCCGAAGGGGGCGGGGGCCATAGGGGGCGAAGCCCCGTCAAGAATTAGGAATTAGGAGTTAGGAATGAGGAATTTCTGATATCAGAGCGGGTCCGGCCCTGCCGTAGGGTCGGCCCGTGTGGCCGCCCGTCCTACTCCCCTTGAAAAAGGGGGGTGGGTCGGCGAGGGCGCCGACCCCTACGGCAAACCCGGAGACGTTCCGGCGTGTCGTTCCCCACGCCCGACGGCCACCCACGCGAGGCGCCTTTCCGTCGGGGGCAGAAAGGTCCTTCGACCACCCACAGGCGGCAGCAGGCGGGAGAGAGCCGCGTCGGCTCACGGAGCGCCGGAAGAACGCTCCAAGCCGCCCTGGGGGTCATA
>CALXCP010000018.1 GCA_944386845.1 uncultured Oscillospiraceae bacterium
GAGCTCGGTCTCCTCCCCGGTGCGCAGGTCCACCGTCCGCTGGGGCAGGGCGATGGACGGGGTGGGCCGCAGGGTGACCTCGAACTGCACGGGCATCCCGTTGGTGATGCCCCCGTTCACCCCGCCGGCGTTGTTGGTCTCGGTGACCACCTTTCCGTCCTCCACCGTGAAGGGGTCGTTGGCCTCGCTGCCCCGCATGAGGGCGAAGGCCACCCCCGCCCCGAACTCCACCGCCTTCACCCCGGGGACGGCGAAGAGGTGCCGGGCGAAGATCCCCTCCACGTTCTCCCCGAAGTCGGGGCCCCCCAGGCCGGCGGGCAGGCCGGACACCATGCACTCCACGGCGCCCCCCACCGAGTCGCCCTCCTGTTTGGCGTCCAGGATGGCCTGCCGCATCTCCCGGCCCCGGTCGTCGTCCAGGACGGGGAAGTCCTTGTCCGCCAGGGCCAGCAGCTCCTCCGCCGACTGGGGGGTGGCGTCCCGGATGCCGTAGATGGCACTGATGTGGGCCCCCACGGTCACCCCCCGCTCCCGGAGCAGCTGCTTGGCCACCGCCCCGGCGGCCACCAGGGGGGCGGTGAGCCGGCCCGAGAAGTGGCCGCCCCCGCGATAGTCCAGGCAGCCCCTGCTCTGGACGAAGCCGGCGTAGTCCCCGTGGCTGGGCCGGGGAGTATAGCGGATGGCCTCGTAGTCCCCCGAGTGCTGGTCGGCGTTGCGGATGACCATGCACAGGGGGGTCCCGGTGGTCTTGCCCCCGAACAGGCCGGAGAGCACCTCCACCCGGTCGGCCTCCCGCCGGGCGGTGGACAGGCCGTCCCGGCCCGGGGCCCGGCGGTCCAGCTCCCGCTGGACGAGGTCCAGGTCCAGCGCCAGCCCGGCGGGCACCCCCTCCAGCACCACCCCGATGGCGGGGCCGTGGGACTCGCCGAAGATCATGTGTCGCATAACATTCTCCCTCCTGCTCGGGCGGGCGGACGCCGTCCGCCCTACCTCCGTTCCAGCTTTCCGCCCAGCCTCTCGTAGTCCTCCCAGAAGTTGGGGTAGGACTTGGCCACGCACTCCGCCCCCGTCACCGTCACCGGCCTTTCGCACCGGGTGGCGGCGATGGCGGCCATCATGGCGATGCGGTGGTCGTTGTGGCTGTCCACGGTGACCCCGCCGGGCAGGGTCTCCCGCCCCCGGATGAACAGCCGGTCCGGCTCCTCGACCACCTCCGCCCCCAGGGCGGAGAGCACCTCGGTGACGGCGGAGAGCCGGTCGCTCTCCTTGAGCCGGAGCCGCCCGGCGTTTTTGATATACAGGTCGCACCCGGGGGTCAGCGCCCCCCAGGCCGCCAGGGGGGGCACCAGGTCGGGCGCCTGGGACACGCCGATGCTCACGGCGTACCGCCGGGGAACATCGGGGGGCAGCTGGACGGGCCCTCGCCGGGCCCGCCCCCAGATGGGGCCGCGCACTCCGTTGGACAGGGGGGCGTCCCGGAGCAGCCGGCCCCAGTCCAGGATGACCCGGTCCCCCTGGATGGAGCCCTCGTCCATGCCGGTGACGGCCACGTCGCTGCCGGTGCCCCGGGCGGCGTACCAGAAGGCGGCCTGGGACCAGTCGGCCTCCACCGCCCGGTCCGCCGGGCGGTAGGTCTGGTTCCCGGGGATGAAGATGCCCTCCCTGGTCCATCTGGTCTCCACCCCGAAGGCCGCCATGGCCTGCCGGGTCATGTTCACATAGCCCACGCTCTCCAGCCGGGTGGTGCTCGCCAGCAGGGAGTCCCCCGCCAGCAGGGGCAGGGCGAAGAGCAGGCCGGAGAAGAACTGGCTGGACACGTCCCCGGGCAGGCGGTGCTCCCCGGGGGCCAGCCGCCCGGAGACGGTGAGCACGCCGTCCTTCAAATCCCAGGAAATCCCCTTCTCCCGGAACAGGTCCTCGTAGGGCTTCAGGGGCCGCTCCATGAGCCGGCCGCGGCCGGTGAAGCTGGCCTGCCCGCCCGCCAGCAGGGCCACCGGGATGAGAAAGCGCAGGGTGGAGCCGCTCTCCCCGCAGTCCAGCAGGGGGGCGGGGCCCCTCTCCGCCAGGGCGGCCCCGAGGCCGTGGACCCGGACGGTGCCCGGCCCCGCCTCCTCCAGCCGGACCCCCAGGGCGGACAGGCACCGGCAGGTGGCGTCGATGTCCTGGGAGCGGGCCAGGTTGGAGATGGTGCTGACCCCCCCGCTGAGGGCGGCGGCGATGAGCAGCCGGTGGGCCTGCGACTTGGACGGCGGCGGGGTGATGGTCCCCTTTAATAAGGTGGGGGCGATGGTGACGTTCATGCCAGCTCCTCCAGAAGGGCCAGCAGCTCCGCCTTGGACATTTTATGGGGGACGGCCCGGCCCAGCTCCTCCAGCAGGATGACCGAGATGTCCTCCCCCGCCCCCTTCTTGTCCCGGCCGATGGCGGCGGCGTAATCTCCGGCGGTGCAGTCGATGCGGGTGGGCAGGCATAGGGCGGACAGGACGGCGGCCAGCTGTTCGGGCGCCTCCGCCGGGGTGACCCCCAGCCGAACCCCCAGCCGGGCGGCCAGCACCATGCCGGCGGCCACCGCCTGCCCGTGGGTCCAGGTCTCGTAGCGGCCCGCCAGCTCATAGGCGTGGCCCAGGGTGTGGCCGAAGTTCAGCAGCATCCGCGCCCCGGTGTCCCGCTCGTCCTGTTCCACTACCCTGCGTTTAATATCGCAGCAGGTATACAGGATGTGTTCGATGTCCCCCATGAGGGCGGCCCGGCTGGGGCGGGCGGCCAGGAAATCGAAGAAGGCGGCGTCCTGGATGCAGCCGTACTTCACCACCTCGGCCATGCCGTCGGCGAAGACGGCGTCGGGCAGGGTGTCCAGGGCGTCGGGGTCCATGAGGACCAGCCGGGGCTGCCAGAAGGCGCCGGCCAGGTTCTTGCCCGCCCGCAGGTCCACCGCCACCTTGCCCCCCACCGAGGAGTCCACCTGGGAGAGCAGGGTGGTGGGCAGCTGGACGAAGTCCACCCCCCGGAGCACGGTGGCGGCGGCGAAGCCGGCCAGGTCGCCCACCACGCCGCCCCCGAGGGCGGCCACGGCGTCGGTCCGGGTGAGGCCGAAGTCCAGCATCTCCTCCCACAGCCGGGCCAGCTGCTCCGGGCACTTGGAGCGCTCCCCGGCGGGGACGGCGCTGACCCGGACCTGGAAGCCCGCCCCGGCCAGGCTCTCCTCCACCCGCCCCCCGTACAGGGGGGCCACGTTGGTGTCGGTGACCACGAAGAGCTTTCGGCACCGGGGCAGCGCCGCCCGGCAGCGCTCCCCCGCCCGGGCCAGCAGGCCCCGCTCGATCAAAATATCGTAGCTCCGGCCCGGCAGGGCCACGGTGAGCTCCTTCACCGGTCCGCCCCCCTCTCCAGCCGGTCCACCACGGCGGCCAGGGTGCCCAGGAAGGACTCCTCCCCGAGGGTGTTCAGCTTGAAGAACATGGCCTGGCTCCCCCCGGCGGTCATGGCGGTGAGGTGCAGGCGTCCGCCGCTCCCCATCAGGGTCAGGCTCATGGCCACCCGGTTGCCGCCGAAGGCGCTGTACCGCTCGTACATCCGCACAGCGCAGCGGACCCCGCCCACGGTGAAGTCGCTGGCCTCCTCGCAGCTGGCGGTGGCGCTGCCCTCCAGGACGCCGTTGTGCAGGGCCTCCAGCACCCGGTCGAAGTCGCCGGTGAGGGTCCGCTCCAGTTTTGCCATCCCGGTCTCCTCCTCTCGCCCCGGGGGGCTTCAGTTGATGGTCTTGCCCGTCAGGGCGGTGAGTGTGCGCACCTTGTCCATGAGCTGGTCGAAGTGCTTGGGGGTCAGGGACTGCTGCCCGTCGCACTTGGCGCAGGCGGGGTCGTTGTGGACCTCCACGATGAGCCCGTCCGCCCCGGCGGCCACCGCCGCCATGGCCAGGGGCTCCACCAGCCAGTAGTACCCCCCGGAGTGGGACGGGTCCACGATGACGGGCAGGTGGCTCATCCGCTTCACCTCGGGGATGGCGGAGATGTCCAGGGTGTTGCGGGTGGCCGTCTCGAAGGTGCGGATGCCCCGCTCGCAGAGGATGACGTTCTCGTTGCCCTCGCTCATGATGTACTCGGCGGACATGATCCACTCCTCATAGGTGCTGGACAGCCCCCGCTTGAGCAGCACGGGCTTGGACATCTTGCCCACCTCCTTGAGCAGGTCGAAGTTCTGCATGTTCCGGGCCCCGATCTGGACCACGTCCACCTTCTCCTCGAAGAGCTCGCAGTACTTGGGGCTCATGATCTCGGTGACCACGGGCAGGCCGGTGGCCGCCCGGGCCTCCAGCAGCAGCTCCAGCCCCTCCACCCCCATGCCCTGGAAGGAGTAGGGAGAGGTCCGGGGCTTGAAGGCGCCCCCCCGGAGCAGACTGGCCCCGGACGCCTTCACGTCCTCGGCCACCTCGATGATCTGCGCCTCGCTCTCCACCGAGCAGGGGCCGGCCATGACGGCGAAGTTCCCCCCGCCGATCTTCACGTCCCCCACCCGGACCACCGTGTCCTCCGGGTGGAACTTGCGGTTGGCCCGCTTATAGGGCTCGGACACCCGCATGACCCGCTCCACGTGGTCGTTGATGGACAGCTTGTCCATGTCCACGGCGGTGGTGTCCCCCACCAGGCCCAGGATGGAGCAGCCCACGCCGTTGGTGATGCCCACCTTCAGCCCCTGCTCCTCCAGCTGACCGGCCAGCCTGTGGATCTCCTCCTGGCTGGTGCCCGGCTTCATGACGATGACCATGATCTGTTCACTCCTTCAAACGCTCTGTCTGCCCCGGGCGGCATCCGCCGGGACGGGAAAATTTTTGTTCTCTTTGGCGCGTCTCCCGCGCCGCCGGGCCGCCGGCCCGACGTGGGCGCCATCCCCTCCTGTCCGCCGCCCGTTCTCCGGGCAAAAATAAATGGCCCATTGATGATGTGAACCATCAATGAGCCGTCACGGCAGGAGCCTGACTGTCCCTCCGCCCCCCACGGGAGCGGGCCTGTCATCTCATCGGTCCACATCGCTGTCCGGGCGCGCGAAGGCGCCGCCGCCGATAAATCGGCCGCAGCCATAAAACAGGCCGGACAGGTTGGAACGGTGAGAGTTCATGGATGTGCTCCTTTGTCGGGGATGGGACCCTGCGGGTATTATAACCGCATTTCCCGGGAAATGCAAGGGTTTTTTCGCCGGGCGGCGGGGGACGCCCTTGCAAAGCGCCCCGGGGCGCGGTATACTCTCAGCACGGCCCCCTGTCCGGGCCGGGAGAGGAGGTCCTCCCATGAGGGAGTTTCACAGCCGGGGGAAGGTGGCCATCTTCCTGTCCTACTACCGGCCCCACCTGCCCCTGTTCGCGGCGGACATGGTCTGCGCCCTGGGCATCTCGCTGGTGGACCTGGCCTTCCCCTATGTGTCCAAGCTGTCCATGGAGGCCCTGCTGCCCCAGCGGGCCTTCGCCGCCTTCTTCGCGGTGATGGGGGCGCTGCTGCTGGCCTACGTGCTGCGGGCGGGGATGTACTACGTGGTCACCTATGTGGGCCACCTGATGGGGGTGCGCATCGAGGCGGACATCCGGGAGGACCTCTTCCGCCACATGCAGACCCTCTCCTTCCGCTTCTACGACAAGAACCGCACCGGCCAGCTCATGAGCCGGGTGACCAACGACCTGTTCGAGATCACCGAGCTGGCCCACCACGGGCCGGAGGACCTGTTCATCTCGGCGGTCACCCTGGTGGGGGCCTTCGCCGTCATGTTCACCATCCAGTGGAAGCTGGCCCTGGTGGTGCTGTGCGTACTGCCCCTCTTCGTGGGCTTCACCCTGCTCATGCGCCGGCGGATGATGGCCTCCTCCCTGAAGGTGAAGCAGACCATGGCCGGCATCAACAGCGAGCTGGAGTCCTCCCTGTCCGGCATGCGCACCGCCAAGGCCTTCGCCAACGAGGACCGGGAGATCGGCAAGTTCAGCGCCTCCAACCGGCGCTTCCGGGTGGCCAAGAAGGACTACTACCGGAACATGGGCTATTATCAGGCGGGGCTGGAGTTCTGCCTGCCCTGCATGAGCGTGCTGGTCATCGCCGTGGGGGGCGCCCTGATCATGGGGGGCGAGCTGACCTACATCGACCTGATCACCTTCTCCCTGTACATCACCACCTTCCTCACCCCCATCCGGAAGCTGGCCGCCTTCGTGGAGCAGTTCCTCAACGGCATGGCGGGCTTCACCCGGTTCGTGGAGCTGATGCGGGTGGAGCCCGACATCCGGGACGCCCCGGACGCCCAGGAGCTCTCCGGCGTCCGGGGGGACATCCGGCTGGACGGCGTGTCCTTCTCCTACGACGGGCACACCCCGGTGCTGGAGCGCGTCTCCCTCCACGTGGCCCCGGGGGAGACGGTGGCGGTGGTGGGCCCCTCCGGGGGCGGCAAGACCACCCTGTGCCAGCTCATCCCCCGGTTCTACGACGTCACCGGCGGCGCCGTGACGGTGGACGGGCATGACGTGCGGAGCGTCACCCAGCGCTCCCTCCGGGAGCACATCGGCATCGTGCAGCAGGACGTGTTCCTCTTCGCCGGCACCATCCTGGACAACATCCGCTACGGCCGGCCCGACGCCACCGAGGCGGAGGTGGTGGAGGCCGCCCGCCGGGCGGAGCTCTACGACGACATCCTGGACATGCCCGACGGCTTCCAGACCTATGTGGGGGAGCGGGGGGTGATGCTCTCGGGCGGGCAGAAGCAGCGGGTGGCCATCGCCCGGGTGTTCCTGAAGGACCCGCCCATCCTCATCCTGGACGAGGCCACCTCCGCCCTGGACACCGTCACCGAGGCCCGGATCCAGTCGGCCTTCGACCAGCTCTCCCGGGGGCGGACCACCCTGATCATCGCCCACCGGCTGTCCACCGTCCGCCACGCGGACCGCATCGCCGTCATCGACGGCAGCACGGTGGTGGAGGAGGGCACCCACGAGGAGCTCATGGCCCTGGGCGGGGAGTACGCCCGGCTCCAGCGCTCCCAGGCCACCTGACCCCGGACGCCATAAGAGGGGGCGGCCATCCGAGAGGATGGCCGCCCCCTCCGTCTCCTCCGGGGCCGGGTCAGCCGGGCAGCTCGTCCCAGATCCGGCGCAGCCAGCTGACGCACAGGGGGTGCCACTGGGCGGCCCGGGGGTCGTGGTGCTCCCCGTCCCGGGCGCAGTCGGGGGTGGCCAGCCCCATGGCGTGGGGGCCGTGCTGGAAGACGTGCAGCTCGAAGGGCACCCCCGCCCGCCGCAGGGCGGCGGCGTAGGCCAGGGAGTTCTCCATGGGCACCGACCCGTCCTCCCAGGTGGTCCACAGGAAGGCCGGGGGGTTCACCGCCGAGACGCTGGTCTCCAGGGACAGGTCCACCCGGCCGCTGGCCCTCCAGTCCTCCCCCAGCAGGTTGGGGAAGGTGGACCCCCCGGCGGACAGGGCCGCCGAGATCACCGGGTAGCATAGCACCCCGGCGTCGGGCCGCGCGTCGGTGGGGGCCAGGCCCAGCACCCGCTGGATCAGGGGGTCCCCCCACAGGTTGCACAGGCAGCCCGCCAGATGCCCCCCGGCGGAGAAGCCGCACAGGGCGATCCGGTGGGGGTGGATGCCGTAGCGGGCGGCGTTCTTCCGCAGGAAGGCCACCGCCGCCGCCGTCTCCAGGAAGGCCTGGGGCCACCGGCGGGGGGCCACGCTGTACTCCAGCACGAAGGCCTGCATCCCCGCCGCCAGAAAGGCCAGGGCCACCGGCTCCCCCTCGGCGGGGGCCACCGTGCCGTACCCGCCCCCGGGCAGGATGAGCACCCCCCACCGGGGGGCGCTGTCGGCCACCGACCCCACCGGGTCCCGGGCGTAGACCGACAGGCGGGCGGGGCTGTCCGCCAGGTCGGGGTGGAGATCGGACAGGGAGAACACTTCGTGGAGCATGGCACTTTCCTCCGCAGACGGATGTTTTCTCCAGTATACCAGACGCCGGCCGGAAAATCCACGGCCTTTTGAAAAAAGTGTTGACAAAGGCCCGCTTCGCCGGTATAATAATCCATGCTGTTTGGACGCTTAGCTCAGCTGGCTAGAGCACCTGCTTGACGTGCAGGGGGTCAGCGGTTCAAGTCCGTTAGCGTCCACCACCTTCAAAGCCCTGAGGCCCAACGCCTCAGGGCTTTTTCTTTTTCAGCCGGACTTTGACCTTATTGCCACTTCCGTGCCATTTCGCGCTGATCTTGGCCCTCCCCCGGGCGGCGGCGAGGGCCTCACGCCTCCCACAGCCCGGAGAGCACCTCCGCCGCCGAGCGGGCGAAGAGCCGGGCGGCGGAGAGGGCCTCGTCCAGCGTGTTGCCGTGGCTGCCCACCTCCAGCAGCAGGGCGCCGGTGGAGAGCTGCTGGTTGTACCGCCCGCCCCGGAGGCTGATGGGCCGGGCCAGGGTGGGGCAGTCCCCGTTCAGCGCCCGCTGCAGGTGGACGGCCAGGGTGAGGTTCTCCCGCCACCGCTCATGGGGCAGGCCGTTGCCGTCGGTGCCCATGACCAGCATGACCTGGGCGGCCTGCGCCCCCTCGGTCATGGTCTTGTAGACGGTGCCGTCCTCCCCCTCCAGGGCGTCCCGGTGGACGTCCAGCACCACCCGGACGGTGGGGTGCTCCTCCAGCAGGGCGGCCACCCCCTCCAGGGAGCGGTCGTAGGCGTCGTTGTAGCTGGGGTAGTCGTACAGGGTGGTGTCGTGGAGGACGGAGAAGCCCTCCTCCTCCAGGGCCCGGGCCAGCTCCTCCCCCACCCGGACCACGTTGAAGTCGGTGTCCAGGGTGCGGTAGGGGTCGGTGGGCTCGTAGACGTCCTCCTCCCCCGCCGGGGTGTAGGCCTCGGTGCCGTGGGTGTGGAAGATGAGGATCTGGGGGCCCTCTTCGGGCAGGGTGAGCTCCACCGGCGCCGCCGCCATGGCGGCCACGTCCACCTCCAGCCCGGTGGGGTTGGCCACGTAGATCCCCTCCGCCTGGTCGTACTGCCGGTATTCGCTGGGGCCCAGGGTCTGGGGGACGGCCCCCTCCGCCCCGGCGCTCCCGGTGGGCTGGGGCTCCGGCTCGGCCTCCTCCGCCGGCCCCTCCGGGGGCGGGCTGTCCGCAGCCCCGGCGGAGAGCAGGCGGTCCACCGCCTCCCGCCCCGCCAGCAGGGCGGGGGACTGCTCCACCGCCAGCCGCTGCCAGGGCTGCAGGCCGCCCAGGGCGGTGTCTCCCAGCACCGACGGACCCAGCTCGGCCCGGAGGGCGGCGGCGGCCACCGTCCCGCTCCCCCAGGCGGCCCGCAGGGCGCCGGCCGCCCCGGACAGGTCGGCGGTGAGGGCCACCCCCCACGCCGCCGTCAGCGCCATGCCCAGGGCGATCCCCCGCCGCAGGACGGTCCAGCCCCGCCCCGGCGGTCTCCTTCTGCGCGGCAACGGCGCCACCCCCCTTTCCCAAGCCTGTCCCATCCTATGCGCCGCCGGCGGGGGATATGCCGGCCCGGCGGCAGGCTTGACAAGGGGCGGGGAAAAGTGATATGATCCTCCTGATCTGAAGCGCAGCGCCGGGGCGGCCGCCGCCCCGGCAGGACCGGAACAGGAGGTCGTTGCATGGTCCGTATCATCACAGACAGCACCAGCGAGGTCAGCCAGGAGCAGGCCCGGGAGTGGAACATCGACGTGGTCCCCCTCACCGTCCTCTTCGGCGAGGAGGGCGCCCTGGACGGGGTGGAGATCTCCAACGCGGAGTTCTACGCCCGGCTGGCCCGGGCGGAGACCCTCCCCACCACCGCCCAGGTCCCCCCGGAGACCTTCATCGAGCTGTTCCAGCGCTATGTGGACGCCGGGGACGAGGTGGTGGGCCTGTTCATCTCCTCCGAGATGTCGGGCACCTGCCAGTCCGCCCTCATCGCCCGGGACGTGGTGGGCCCGGAGCACGTGTTCGTGCTGGACTCCCGCACCGTCACCTTCGGCCTGGGCCTGATGGTCCGGGAGGCCCTGGCCATGCGGGACCGGGGGCTCTCCGCCGCCGAGATGGCGGCGCAGCTGGAGGAGCTGACCCACCGGGTCTACCTGCTGGCGGCGGTGGACACCCTGAAGTACCTGAAGATGGGGGGCCGCATCTCGGCCGCCTCCGCCGCCGTGGGCGGCATGCTGGGCATCTCGCCGGTGATCTCGGTGTGGAACGGCATCGTCAACTCGGTGGGCAAGACCCGGGGCCGGAAAAAGGCCTTCCAGTGGATCGCCGACCGCATCCGGAACGAGGAGCCCATCGACACCGACCACATGGTGCTCTTCGGCCACTCCAACGCCCCCGACGCCCTGGCCGAGTGCCGGGCGGCCTTCGCCGGCCTGGCCCCCGGGGTGGAGAGCGCCCCGGACAGCCCCATCGGCGCCGTGGTGGGCACCCACGTGGGCCCCGGCGCCGCCGGGATGGCCTACATCCGAAAGCTGTAAAAAAACGAAGGGCCCGCCGGGAGAGGTCTCTGTCTCTCCCGGCGGGCTCTTTGCGTCCTTTTCTGCGGCTCAGCGCAGCCTCAGCTGCTCCTTGCGTTCCAGGGCGCAGCGCACCGAGTTGGTGATGGCCTGGGCGGTGAGGCCGTAGGCCTCCAGCACCGCCTGGGCGGCCCCGGAGCGGCCGAACAGGTCCTTCACCCCGTGGCGGATGACGGGGACGGGATAGCGGGTGCACACCGTCTCGCACACGGCGCTGCCCAGCCCGCCGATGACGTTGGCCTCCTCCACCGTGACGATGGCCCCGGTCTCCCGGGCGGCCCTCAGGACGATGTCCTCGTCCAGGGGCTTGATGGTGTGCATGTCGATGACCCGGACGGACAGGCCCTCTCCGCGCATCAGGTCGGCGGCCTTCACCGCCTCCTGGACCATCATGCCGGTGGCGATGATGGCGGCGTCGGTGCCTGGGCGGAGCTCCGCCCCCTTGCCCAGGTGGAACTGATAGCCGGGCACCTCGTCGGTGACCGAGTCCACCGCCAGCCGGCCCAGCCGCAGGTAGGCGGGGCCGTCGTAGTCCAGCAGGGCCTTCACCGCCAGGCGCATCTCGGGCCCGTCGCAGGGGGAGACCACCGTCATGCCGGGGATGGCCCGCATGATGGCGTAGTCCTCGATGCACTGGTGGGTGGCGCCGTCCTCCCCCACGGACAGGCCGCCGTGGGAGCCCACGATCTTCACGTTGAGCCGGGGGTAGGCCACCGAGTTGCGCACCTGCTCCCAGGCGCGGCCGGCGGAGAACATGGCGAAGGAGTTGACGAAGGGCCGCTTGCCGCAGGCGGCCAGCCCGGCGGCCACGCCGGTCATGTTGGCCTCGGCGATGCCCATGTCGAAGAAGCGGTCGGGGAACTTGTCCGCAAAGGCCTTGGTCATGGTGGAGCCGGACAGGTCGGCGTCCAGCACCACCAGGTCGGGGTACTTCTCCCCCCACTGGGCCAGGGCCTGGCCGTAGGCGGCCCGGGTGGCGATGTGCTCTGCCATGTCAGTTCCCCTCCTTTCCGGAAATGCCCGTCAGGGCGGCGGTCAGCTCCGCCCCGCTCCAGCCGGCCTGCCTGCCCAGGGCCTCCACCTGGGCGGCCAGCTCGGCGCGGGCCTTGGCGTACTGCTCGGCGTTGGGGGCCTTGCCGTGCCAGCCGGCGTCGTTCTCCATGAAGGAGACCCCCTTGCCCTTCACCGTCCGGGCCAGCACCACGGTGGGCCTGCCCGAGGCCGCCCGGGCGGCGGTGAGGGCGGCGGCGATGCTGTCGAAGTCGTGGCCGTCGCAGGAGACCACGTTCCAGCCGAAGGCGGCGAACTTCTCATCCAGGGGCTCGGTGGGCATGACCTTCTCGGTGGGCCCGTCGATCTGCAGGCCGTTCACATCCACCACGGCGCACAGGTGGTCCAGCTGGTACTTGGCGGCCGCCATGGCGGCCTCCCAGACCTGGCCCTCCTCCAGCTCGCCGTCCCCCAACAGGGCGTAGACGCGGTAGTCCTTCCGGTCCAGCTTGCCCGCCAGGGCCATGCCCACGGCGGCGGAGATGCCCTGCCCGAGGGAGCCGGTGGACATGTCCACCCCCGGGACGTGGCGCATCTCGGCGTGGCCCGACATGTGGCCGTCGATCCGGCGGAACTGGGCCAGGTCGGCCACCGGGAAGTAGCCCCGCAGGGCCAGGGTGGGGTAGAGGGCGGGGGTGCAGTGCCCCTTGGAGAGGACGAAGCGGTCCCGGTCCGGGTCCTGGGGCCGGGCGGGGTCCACCCTCATCTCCTCCTGGTAGAGCAGGGTGAGGATGTCCATGGCGGAGAAGGAGCCGCCCAGGTGGCCCGACGCGGCGGCGTACACCATCTCCAGGCCCAGCAGCCGGGCCCGGGCGGCGACGGCCGCCAGCTTCGCGCGGGTGTTGGTGTCCATCGTTCGATCAGCGTCCTTTCATCATCATTCGGTCAGGTCTTCATAGGCAAAGTGGTTCTGCCAGTAGTACTCCAGGCTGGCGAAGTCGGCGGCCAGCGCCTCCCCCTCGGGGGAGAGCTCCCGGGTGATGAGGCCCCCCTCCATGTAGTTCCCGAGGGACTGGATCACCGGCAGCCGCTGGGAGACGGGGCGCATGGCCTGCATATAGGCCGGGCCCTCCCAGCCGCACAGGTCGAACACCTTGGCCATGAGGAAGCAGGGGCTGATGGCCTCCCCCTCCCCCGTGAAGCCGCAGCCGGTGACCGCCCTGGCGGCGTCGTTGGCCCAGATGTAGTACCGGGTGGAGTAGTAGTTCAAAAAGCCCTCCTGGCTGCCCAGGTCCAGGTCCAGCCCCATGTCGGCGTAGCCGCTGTTGCCGTTGCCCATCCAGGGCATGTGGTCCCCGAAGAAGACCAGCACCACCGGCTCGTCGCAGGCCCGGAAGTAGTCGGCCAGGTCGGCCAGCCTCCGGGTGGTGTCGGCCACCCCGGTGAGGTAGTTGTTGAGCATGTTGTAGGTCTCGTCGCTGAGCTCCCCCTTCACCACGTAGGACACCTCCCCGGTGGACGTGGTGTCGTAGCCGCCGTGGTTCTGGAAGGAGAGGCTGTAGTTGAAGTAGGGGACCGACTTGTCCCGGCTCTCCCACATCTCCTTCAGCTCCGCGAAGAAGAACTCGTCCGAGCGGTCCTCCACCGGGAAGTCCTCCACGAAGAGGTAGCGCTCGAAGCCGAAGTACTCGTTGACGTTGCGCCGGTTGTAGAACCAGCCGCCGCCGGGGTGGAAGCCCTCGGTGGCGTAACCCTGCTCCCGCAGGTACCAGACGTAGCTGTTCACCGGCCTGCGGTAGCTGCCCGGGTCGGTGTAGCCGGTGAGGAAGCCCTGCTCGGTGTCCTTGGTGCCCCCGGCGAAGATGTTGGTGACCAGCGGGCCGCTGACGCACTCGGCCTGGAGCTCGTGCAGGGGTGCGTACAGGTCCTGGGCCAGCTGGAAGCGGTCGTTCTCGAACACCGACAGGTCCATGTAGGCCTCCAGCATGATGCTGACGATGTTCACCTGTTCGTCTGCCTCGATGACGCCGTCCTCATAAGCGTTCAGCAGGGCCTCGGCCCGCCCCTCGTCGTAGCCCTCGGGGGGGTGGGGGAAGGCGTCGGGGATGGAGTGCAGGAAGGGGTAGACGAAGCCCTTGGACACGTAGACCTGCATGTCCGACCAGATGTCGATGAGCTCGGTGCCCGCCACCTGCTTCTCGTACAGCTCGTCGCTGGCGTACAGGGGGGCGCTGGCCGCCCCGGCCAGCACCACCAGCAGGGCCCCGATGACCCGGACCCGCCGGGCGGGGGGGTGGGTCTTCACCAGAAAGCGGATGAACACCACCCCGAAGACCACCGCGGCCACGGCCACCCCGATCTTCCAGTGGAAGGTGAGCTGGTAGCGCTCCAGGATGTCGCCCGCCTCCCCGACGGTGGTCAGGTCCACGGCCAGCAGGGGGTCGTCCCGGAGCTGCAGCTTGTAGAAGTTGGCCGCCGACAGGCCCAGCACCACCCCGGCGGTGATGCCGAAGGCCGCCCCCGCCCGGCCGGTGACGAACCAGAACAGCAGCACCAGCAGGATAGGGGGCAGCAGGTTGAGGGCCAGGATGTGGGGGTGGGCGAAGTAGTTGAGGAAGATGGCCCCCCCGTTCCGGTTGAAGAAGGAGCAGGCCAGCAGCAGGGAGACGCACCCGATCCCCGCCCCCATGAGCACCAGCATCACCGACAGGTAGACCCGGTGCGGCCAGGGGCTGTCCCCCGGGGCGGGGAACAGCGCCTTTTTCAGCGCGTTCACGGCCGCTTAATAGGCCAGCTTCTCATCCAGCCAGCTCTTCAGCTGCTCGATGGGCACCCGGACCTGCTCCATGGTGTCCCGGTCACGGATGGTGACGGCGTTGTCCCCGGCCTTCTCGGCGTCGCCCACGGTGTCGAAGTCCACGGTGACGCAGTAGGGGGTGCCGATCTCGTCCTGGCGGCGGTAGCGCTTGCCGATGGAGCCGGCGTCGTCATAGTCCACCATGAAATACTTGGACAGCTGGGCCTGGATCTCCCGGCCCTTGTCGGCCAGCTTCTTGGACAGGGGCAGCACGGCGCACTTGTAGGGGGCCAGGGCGGGGTGGAGCCGCAGGACGGTGCGCACGTCGTTCTTCTCGGCGTCCACCACCTCCTCGTCGTAGGCGTCCACCAGGAAGGCCAGCACCACCCGGTCGGCGCCCAGGGAGGGCTCGATCACATAGGGGATATAGTGCTCGTTTTTCTCCTGATCGTAATAGGTCATGTCCTTGCCCGAGGTGTTCTGGTGGGCGGTCAGGTCGAAGTTGGTGCGGCTGGCCACCCCCCACAGCTCGCCCCAGCCGAAGGGGAAGACGAACTCGAAGTCGGTGGTGGCGTTGGAGTAGTGGCTGAGCTCCTCGGGCTCGTGGTCCCGCAGGCGCAGGTTCTCGTCCTTCATGCCCAGGCCCAGCAGCCAGTCGTGGCAGAACTTCTTCCAGTAGGCGAACCAGTCCAGCTCGGTGCCCGGCTGGCAGAAGAACTCCAGCTCCATCTGCTCGAACTCCCGGGTGCGGAAGGTGAAGTTGCCCGGGGTGATCTCGTTGCGGAAGGACTTGCCCACCTGGCACACGCCGAAGGGCAGCTTGCGCCGGGTGGTGCGCTGGACGTTCTGGAAGTTGACGAAGATGCCCTGGGCGGTCTCGGGCCGGAGGTATACGGTGTTCTTGGCGTCCTCGGTGACCCCCTGGAAGGTCTTGAACATCAGGTTGAACTGCCGGATGTCGGTCCAGTCGTGCTTGCCGCAGGTGGGGCAGGGGATCTCATGCTCCTCGATAAAGGCCTTCATCTCGGCCTGGCTCATGGCGTCCACGCTGTGGCCCAGGTCGAAGCCGTTGGCCTGGCACCAGTCCTCGATGACCTTGTCGGCCCGGAAGCGCTCCTTGCACTCCTTGCAGTCCATGAGGGGGTCGGAGAAGCCGCCCACATGGCCGCTGGCCACCCACACCTGGGGGTTCATGAGGATGGCGGCGTCCAGCCCCACGTTGTAGGGGTTCTCCTGGACGAACTTCTTCCACCAGGCCCTCTTCACGTTGTTCTTCAGCTCCACGCCCAGGGGGCCGTAGTCCCAGGTGTTGGCCAGGCCGCCGTAGATCTCGGACCCGGCGAAGATGAAGCCCCGGCCCTTGCACAGGTTGACGATCTGCTCCATGCTCTTGTCGCGGTTGTTCATGGTGACACTCCTTATCATTAAAAATAAAAGAAAACTCAAAAATGACGGGGCCGGAAACAAAAAACGCCCTGAGCCGCCCAAACCTGGCTCAGGGCGGATCTGCGATCCGCGGTCCCACCTGAATTCGCGCCGAGGCGCGCACTCTGCGCCCTTAACGCGGGCCGACGGCGCCCCATTTCCGGGACGCGGCTCGAAGGCGCCTTCCCCGCCGGCCGGCCGGGGCTCGCACCGCCCGCCCCGTCTCTGACCGTCCCGCCGCCGGGTACTCTTCCTCGTCATCGCCTTAGACCGTCCAACTGTATCATTTTTTTCCCCCGCTGTCAACCGTTCCGGCGGGGAAAGCGGTTTTTGTCCGGCCCGGCGCGGTCAGGGGCCGCTCCCCCGGAGCTGCCGGGGGGTGGCTCCGAACTGCCGCTTGAAGGCCCGCTGGAAGGAGGAGTAGTCCTGGAAGCCGCAGCGCAGCCCGGCCTCCTGGGCGGGGACCCCCCGGCGGAGCAGCCCCGCCGCCGCCAGCAGCCGCTTCTCGGTGACGTACTGGTGCACCGAGTAGCCGGTGAGGGCCCGGAAGCGGCGCATGAAGTGGTATTTGCTGGTGTAGCACAGGCCGGCCAGCCGCTCCACCGACAGGTCGGCGTCCAGGTTGCCGTTGATGTAGTCCAGGGCCTGGGCGATCTTGGGGTCGAAGCGGCTGACCCCCTCCCGCTGGTCGGTGGTGTCCCGGAGGGCCAGCCGGCCCAGCTGGACCAGCAGCCGGAACAGGCAGGCCCGGGCCAGCAGCTCCCCGCCGAAGGCGCCGGGCTCCCGGAGGGCCTCCTCCAGCTGCCTCAGGCTGTCCTCCAGCGCCCGGCGGTCCTCCCCGCCGGGCCGCATGAGGGCGAAGCGCCGCTCCCGGGCCAGGCGGAAGCACAGGTCCAGGCTCTCCTCCCCGGGCAGGGCGGCGTCCAGCAGGCCGGGGTCCAGGTAGAGCACCACCCGCTCGTAGGGGCGGCTGGGGTCGATCACCGGCCTGTGGATCAGATGCCGGGCCACCAGCAGCACGTCCCCCGGCTGCAGGAAGTAGGACCGCCCCTCGATGAGGTAGCCCGCCGACCCCGACAGGAAGAACACCGCCTTGTGGAACTCGTGGTAGTGATAGTCCATCTCCTCCACCCCGGTGTCCCGCAGGTGGAAGAGGCGGAAGGGCTCCCGCAGGTAGCCCCGGCTCTGGTATTCCCGCCCCTCCATGGGCCCATGCCCCCTCTCCCGGTCTTTTCACCAGTATACAGCATCTTTTGCAAGAAGAAAAGCAATTTCTGCTATGTAGATGGCAAAAGATATCCAATATACTGGAGACATCCAACCAACCGCCGCGCCAAGGAGGGCAGGATCATGATCAACGAGTGCTATTACGACGATTTTGACCGCAAGGAGGGGCTGGCCTTCGACACCAAGGTGGTCCACGGGGCCCTGGGGGCCGACCCCATCACCGGGGCGGTGAGCTTCCCCATCTTCCAGACGGCCACCTTCCGCCACCGGGCCTTCGGCATCTCCACCGGCTACGACTACTCCCGGGTGCAGAACCCCACCCGGCAGGAGCTGGAGCGCACCATGGCCATCCTGGAGAACGGGCTGGAGGGCTTCGCCTTCACCAGCGGCCAGGCGGCCAACATGGCCCTGTTCACCTGGCTGCCCTGCGGCAGCCACGTGCTCCTCTCCGACGACATCTACGGGGGCACCTTCCGGATCTGCGACGAGATCTTCT
The DNA here is from genome assembly GCA_944386845.1 of uncultured Oscillospiraceae bacterium. Classification (GTDB taxonomy): domain Bacteria; phylum Bacillota; class Clostridia; order Oscillospirales; family Oscillospiraceae; genus CALXCT01. Next base: position 17,425 of record CALXCP010000018.1, read on the forward strand.
CCAAGTTCGGCTGCACCTTCGACTACATCGACATGTCCGACCTGGACACGGTGCGGGCGTCCCTGAGGCCGGAGACCAAAATGCTCTTCGTGGAGACCCCCACCAACCCCATGATGCACGTGGCCGACATCGCCGCCCTGGCCGAGCTGGCCCACAGCCGGGGCATCCTGCTGGTGGTGGACAACACCTTCCTCACCCCCTACTTCCAGAAGCCCCTGGACCTGGGGGCGGACATCGTGGTCCACAGCGCCACCAAGTACCTCTGCGGCCACAACGACGTCATCGCCGGCATCGTGGTGGTGAAGACCCCCGAGATGGCCGAGTTCTTCCACGCCCAGCTCAAGTCCCACGGCAACGGCCTGGGGCCCATGGACTCCTGGCTGATGCTCCGGGGCATCAAGACCCTGGCCCTGCGGATGGAGCGGCACAACGCCAACGCCATCGCGGTGGCCCACTGGCTGCGCAAGCACCCCAAGGTGAAGAAGGTCTACTTCGCCGGGTTCGAGGACCACAAGGACTTCGCCGTCACCCGGCGGCAGACCACCGGCTACTCCGGCATGATCTCCTTCGAGCTGGACAGCCTGGAGACCACCATGGATCTGCTCTCCCGGGTGAAGCTGATCCTCTTCGCCGAGAGCCTGGGGGGGGTGGAGTCCCTGGTGACCTACCCCATGACCCAGACCCACGAGTCGGTGCCCGAGGAGACCCGGGAGGCCCTGGGCATCAACGAGCGGTTCATCCGCATCTCCATCGGCATCGAGAACGTCAACGACATCATCGCCGACCTGGAGCAGGCCCTGGCCTGACTCCCCGCCGGCACCGCCGGAGCCGCCCCCCGGGGCGGCCCCGGCATACCCTTTTTTACAGGAGCGTGAGGCAAATGCGCCGGCTGCGGTTCACCAAGATGCAGGCCTTCGGCAACGACTACGTGTATATGGACGCCATCCACCAGGACATCCCCGACCCCAGCGGTCTGGCCCGCCGGGTCAGCGAGCGCCACTTCGGCATCGGCTCCGACGGGCTGGTGCTCATCTGCCCGTCGGAGAGGGGGGAGTTCCGGATGCGGATGTTCAACCCCGACGGCACGGAGGGGGAGATGTGCGGCAACGCCCTGCGCTCCCTGTCCAAGTTCGTCTACGACCACCGGCTCACCGACAGGGAGCACTTCTTCGTGGAGACCCTGGGGGGGCTGCAGGAGGTCTGGCTCACGGTGGAGGGGGGGGAGGCGGTGAACATCACCGCCGACATCGGGGTGCCCCGGCTGGCCGCCGCCCAGGTGCCGGTGGCCACCGGGCTGGAGCGCTTTATCGACCAGCCGGTGCAGGTGCTGGACCGGACCTTCCGGCTCACCGCCCTGTCCTGGGGCAACCCCCACTGCGTGGCCTTCGTGGAGGACACCGCCGCCTTCCCGGTGGAGAAGTACGGCCCCGCCATCGAGCGGGACACCGCCCTCTTCCCCCGGAAGACCAACGTCACCTTCGCCCAGGTGATCGCCCCCGACTACCTGAAGATGCGGGAGTGGGAGCGGGGCACCGGGGAGACCATCGGCTGCGGCACCGGCTGCTGCACCGCCGTGGTGGCCGGGGCCCTGCTGGGCCTGTGCGGCCGGCGGGCCCGGGTGGAGCAGATCGGCGGGGTGCTGGAGGTGGACTGGCGCACCCAGGACGACCACGTGCGCATGACCGGGCCCAGCCATATCGTATTTGAAGGAGAGTATCGGGATGAAGCTGATCGAACTGCTCAGAGAGCTTGACTACACTCTGGTCTCCGGGGACATGGGGGTGGAGATCACCGGGGTGATCTACGACTCCCGGAAGGTGGAGGAGGGCAGCCTGTTCGTCTGCCTCACCGGCTTCCGGGCCGACGGCCACGACTACATCCCCGACGCCCTGGCCCAGGGGGCCCGGGCCCTGGTGGTGGAGCGGGAGCTGCGGGAGCTGCCCCCGGGGGTGACGGTGATCCAGGTGGACGACAGCCGCCGGGCCCTGGCCCTGCTCAGCGCCGCCTGGTTCGGCTGGCCCGCCCGGAAGATGACCACCATCGCCCTCACCGGCACCAAGGGCAAGACCACCACCGCCCACATGCTCCGGGACATCCTGGCCGCCGCCGGGCACAAGGTGGGCATGATCGGCACCCTCGGGGCCTTCATCGGTGGGGAGCGCATCCCCACCAAAAACACCACCCCCGAGTCCTATGAGCTGCACAGCCTGTTCGCCCGGATGGTGGAGGCGGGCTGCACCCATCTGGTGATGGAGGCCTCGTCCCAGGGCTTCAAGCTCCACCGGACCGACGGCATCCAGTTCGACTTCGGGGCCTTCCTGAACCTGTCCCCCGACCACATCGGCCCGGGGGAGCACGCCGACTTCGGGGAGTATCTCCACTGCAAGAGCCTGCTGTTCCGGCAGTGCCGGGTGGGGGTGGCCAACATGGACGACCCCCACTGGGTCAGCGTCACCGACATGGCCGTGTGCCCCGTGCGCACCTTCTCCCTGGAGGGGCCCGCCGACCTGCGGGTCACCGGGGTGGAGGAGCTTCGGGAGCCCGGCTTCCTGGGCAGCCGGCTCACCCTCACCGGCCTGGTGAACGGGCAGGTCCGCCTGGGCATGCCCGGGCGGTTCAACGCCGCCAACGCCGCCGCCGCCATGTCGGTGGCCGCCCTGCTGGGGGTGGACCGGGAGACCATGGACGCCGCCCTGTCCCGCGTCCGGGTGAAGGGCCGCACCCAGGTGCTGCCCACCCCGGGGCACTACACCGTCCTCATCGACTACGCCCACAACGCCGTCAGCATGGAGGAGCTGCTGTCCATGCTGCGGGGCTACCGGCCCCACCGGCTCATCTGCCTGTTCGGCGGGGGCGGGGACCGGTCCAAGCTCCGGCGGTACGCCATGGGGGAGATGTCCGCCAAGTACGCCGACCTCACCGTCCTCACCATGGACAACCCCCGCAGCGAGCCGGTGGAGGCCATCAACGAGGACATCAAGGTGGGCCTGGCCCGGCACGACGGGCAGTACGTGGCCATCCCCGACCGGGCCGAGGCCATCCGCTGGGCCCTGGACCACGCCGAGGAGGGGGACATCATCGCCCTCATCGGCAAGGGCCACGAGGAGTACCAGGAGATCCAGGGGGTGAAGCACCCCTTCTCCGAGGAGCAGGTGGTGCGGGAGCACCTGGGTCTGTGATACGGTGAGAGACGGCGCGGCGATGGTTCGCCGCGCCGTCTCCGGCGGGAGAGAGACAGGAGGCGGACGTCATGATCCATCTGTACTGCGGAGACGGGAAGGGGAAGACCTGCTGCGCCGTGGGGGCCGCCCTGCGGGCGGCGGGCCGGGGCTGGCCGGTGGCGGTGGCCCAGTTCCTGAAGGGGGCGGACAGCGGGGAGCGGCGGGCCCTGGCCCGGGTGCCCGGGGTCATCCTGCTCCCCGTCCCCGAGGCGCTGCCCTTCCTTTGGGAGATGACCCCGGCCCAGAGGCGGGCGGAGCGGGACCGGAGCCGGGACCTGCTGGCCCTGGGGGGCGACCTGCTCCGGTCCGCCCGGTGCCGGATGCTGGTGCTGGACGAGGTGTGCGCCGCCCTGACCTGCGGCCTGCTGGACGAGGGGGAGGTGCTGGAGCTGCTGGACCGCTGCCCGCCGGAGGCGGAGGTGGTGCTCACCGGCCGGGACCCCCTGCCCTCTCTCCGGGCCCGGGCCGACTACCTCACCGAGCTGACGGCGGTGCGCCACCCCTATGACCGGGGGGTCCCCGCCCGGCCCGGGGTGGAATTTTGACCGTTTTTCCCCAAATTCCCCCTTGCGCGGAGAAAAATCTGTGATATAATGAGATGTCATTCCTGATATGAGATATCAGAAAAGAGGGAGACGGTATGGAAGAACAGGAGCGGGAGGAGCGGCAGCTGCCCCCGGAGGCGGCCCCCGGCCCGGGGGACGGCCAGCGGGCGGCGGTGGACGAGCTGCTCCGCCGCCTGAAGGAGGACCGGCCGGCCCACTGGGAGGAGTTCCCCGACCTGGCCCTGTACATGGACCAGGTGATCTCCTACATGCCCCGGCAGCTCATCCGGTTCCAGGAGGGGGAGGGCCTCACCTCCGCCATGGTGAACAACTACATCAAGGACGGCCTGCTGCCCCGGGCGGAGGGCAAGCGGTACCGGGCGGTCCACCTGGCCTACCTCACCGCCATCTGCGCCATGAAGCGGGTGCTGTCGGTGCGGGAGGTGAAGACCCTGCTGGCCGCCTGCGCCCCGGAGGGGGAGCCCGACGTCTTCTACGCCCGGTTCTGCCGGGCCCTGGACGAGGCGCTGGACAACACCGCCCGGACGGTGGAGCGGCCCCCGGCGGGGGAGGAGGACCTGGCGGGGCTGGCCCTGACCCTGGCCCTGCGCAGCTACGCCGACCAGCTGGCCTGCACCCGGCTGCTGGAGCTGCTGGAGCAGCCCGGGAACGAAAAGGGGAAGAAGTGACCGATCCGGGCGGGGCCCGGTGACATACATGCTGTAAGGAGGAAATGCGACCATGAACGACTTTGTGATCCTCACCGACTCGTCCGCCGACCTGTGCCAGGAGTGGGTGGACGAGCTGCAGGTGGAGGTGCTGCCCCTCACCTTTATCATGGAGGGGAGGAGCTATCTCAACTACCCCGATAACCGGGAGATGAGCCCGGCGGAGTTCTATCAGAAGGAGCGGGAGGGGGTGCTGGCCACCACCAACGCGGTGAATCTGGTCCAGGCCACCGAGGCCATCGAGCCCCACCTCCGGGCGGGGAAGGACGTGCTGGTGCTGGCCTTCTCCTCCGGCCTGTCCACCACCTGCAGCTCCCTGCAGATGGCGGCCAACGAGCTGAAGGAGAAGTACCCCGACCGGAAGGTGTACGTGGTGGACACCCTGTGCGCCTCCCTGGGCCAGGGGATGCTGGTGGACTACGTCTGCCGGGAGCGGGCCAAGGGGAAGAGCATCGAGGAGGTCCGGGACTGGGCGGAGGCCAACAAGCTGCGCCAGTGCCACTGGTTCACCGTCAACGACCTGTTCTTCCTGAAGCGGGGGGGCCGGGTGTCGGCCGCCACCGCCGTGGTGGGCACCATGCTCCAGATCAAGCCGGTGCTCCACGTGGACGACGAGGGCCACCTGATCAACGTGGCCAAGGCCCGGGGGCGCAAGGCCTCCCTGCTGGCCCTGGCCGACAAGGTGGGCGAGCTGGCCGAGGATCCCGCGGAGCAGCTGATGTACATCAGCCACAGCGACTGCGAGGAGGACGCGAGGTTCGTGGCCGACGAGGTGAAGAAGCGCTACGGCGTCCGGGAGATCCGCATCAACAACATCGGCCCCGTCATCGGCGCCCACACCGGCCCGGGCTGCGTGGCCCTGTTCTTCTTCGGCAAGCACAGATAAGCGGCCAGACGAAGGCGCCGGGCCCCGTGGGGCCCGGCGCCTCCTTTTCCGTCAAAACAGAACGCGGGCCGGACCCTTTTGGGTCCGGCCCGCGTTTGGTCTCGTTCGTCTCTCCCGCGGATCAGAACTTGTAGACGGGAGGCACGCCGATGGACTGGATGGCGGTGACGATGGCCATCTTGTAGACCTCGTCGGCGTTGCAGCCCCGGGACAGGTCGTTGATGGGGGCGTTCAGGCCCAGCAGCACGGGGCCCACGGCCTCGAAGTTGCCCAGGCGCTGGGCGATCTTATAGCCGATGTTGCCGGCGTTGATGTCGGGGAAGATGAAGGTGTTGGCGTGGCCGCCCACGGGGCCCTCCAGGTGTTTGGTCTTGGCCACGGTGGGGTTGACGGCGGCGTCGAACTGCAGCTCGCCGTCGATCTTGAGGTCGGGGCGGAAGTTCTTGGCCTTCTCGCAGGCGTTGCGGACCTTGTCCACGTCCTCGCCCGCGCCGGAGCCCTTGGTGGAGTAGGACAGGAAGGCGATCCGGGGGTCGACGCCGAACACGGTGGCGCAGTTGGCCACCTGCACGCCGATGACGGCCAGCTCATCCTCGGTGGGCTTGATGTTGATGGCGCAGTCGCCCATGATCAGCACCTCGCTGCCGCCCTGGGCGGCGGGACGGGTCATCAGGAAGGCGGAGGACACCAGCTTGGCGCCGGGGCGGGTCTTCACCAGCTGCAGGGCGGGGCGCACGGTGTCGGCGGTGGTGTAGGTGGCGCCGCCCAGCAGGCAGTCGGCCACGCCCATGACCACCAGCATGGTGCCGAAGTAGTTGCCCTTCTTCAGCAGGGCGGCGCACTGGTCACGGTCCATCTTGCCCTTGCGCAGCTCCACCATCTTGTCGATCATGGCGTCCATCTCGGGGTAGTTGTCGGGATCCAGGATCTCCACGCCGCCGATCTGGAAGTTGTTCTCCTTCGCCACCTTCTGGACCTCATCGGGGTTCCCCACCAGCACCACGTCCAGGAAGCCGCAGGCGTTGAGCTTGGCGGTGGCCTCCAGGATGCGGGGGTCGGTGCCCTCGGTAAAGACGATCTTTTTGCGGGGATTGGCCTTGAGTTTCGCGATCAGTTCATCAAACATTGAAGATCCCTCCGAACATAAATATGAAGTTTCGCGCTGGATGTCTCGATGTGATCTGCTTTATTTATAGCATTTTTTTCTCCCGATCGCAAGGGGGGCGGAGCGGAAAACCCGGGGCGGGCAAGGAAAATTTTCCACAGAAGAAGGGGCCCCGGACCGGGCGGAAACCGGGAAGATGCCACTTTACAAACGGGGGCGCGGTGGGTATACTAATACCTGCTGTTGATTGCACTGGCAACTATCCGCGCAGTATTACAGCCTTTGAAAAAGAGACAAGGTGGTCGGCGATCATGAACGCAGATTTCTCCCGCACCCTCTCCCTGCTGCGGCAGGAGCGGGGCACCAGCCAGCGGGTGGCTGCCCAGGAGCTTGGCATCTCCCAGGCGCTGCTCTCCCACTATGAAAACGGCATCCGGGAGCCCGGCCTGAGCTTCGTGGTCCGGGCCTGCGACTACTATGGCGTGTCCGCCGACTTCCTGCTGGGGCGGACCCTGTCCCGCAACGGCACCACCATCAGCACCGAGGAGCTCTACGACGCCAGCCTGGAGAAGGACAACGTCCTCCGGGGCAGCGTGCTGGCCACCCTGTCCAAAAAGCTGCTGATAAACTCCATCGGGGTGATTTTCGACCTGCTGGCCAGGATCGGCAGCCGGGAGGCGGTCATCGCCGCCGCCGACTTTCTGGGGACGGCGGTGTACAAGATCTTCCGCCGCATCTACCAGGCCAACCCCGCCAACAACACCGACTTCTTCTCCCTGTCCAGCGGCAATTTCGCCGCCGGCCTGCCCACGGCGGACATGCTGTACAGCGAGGCCACCCTCCAGGAGGCCCTGGACCGGTGCCGGCGGGAGGACCTGCCCCCCATGTCCCACGACGCCCTGAGCCACGCCTACCCCGGCACCTACCAGTCCCTGCTCCAGATCATCCACTCCACCGGGGAGCGGATGAACAGCATCACCGACCGGGTCCGGGGGGAGTCGGCCCACGTCCGGCACACCGCCGGCGAGGGCTCCGGCCGCCGCCGGGAGGCGGGACGATGAGGCTCTGGCTGGCCGAGGCGGTGTACCGGGAGAGCCTCCCCTGCTCCCGGGAGAGGCTGGAGGGGGAGCTGCTCCCCGCCCACGCCGCCTACATCCGGGCGGGGGTGGACCGGGGGACGGTGCTGCTGGCCGGCCCCAAGGGGACGGGAGGGGGAGGCTTCCTGGTGCTCCGGGCCGACGGCCGGGCGGCCCTGGACGCCTTTCTGGACGGCGACCCCCTGGTGGTCCACGGGGTGCAGACCTTCCGGGTCACCCCCTGGACCGTGCTGGACTATCCCCCCGCCCTGGGGGAGCTGCTGAACGGTGACTGAACCTGCTTTTGCCCACGGAGGTTTCTGCTTATGACTGACCAATCGAAGATCAGGAATTTTTCTATCATCGCCCACATCGATCATGGAAAATCCACCCTGTCCGACCGGCTGATCGAGCTGTGCAACGCGGTGCCCCAGCGGGAGATGGAGTCCCAGCTGCTGGACAACATGGACCTGGAGCGGGAGCGGGGCATCACCATCAAGGCCCGGGCGGTGAAACTGAACTACAAGGCCGCCGACGGCCAGGAGTACGAGCTCAACCTCATCGACACCCCGGGCCACGTGGACTTCAACTATGAGGTCAGCCGCTCCCTGGCCGCCTGCGAGGGGGCCATCCTGGTGGTGGACGCCAGCCAGGGCATCGAGGCCCAGACCCTGGCCAACACCTACCTGGCCCTGGAGCACGACCTGGAGATCCGGCCGGTGATCAACAAGATCGACCTGCCCGCCGCCGACCCCAGGCGGGTGAAGGAGGAGATCGAGAACGTCATCGGCCTGGAGGCCCTGGACGCCCCCGAGATCTCCGCCAAGCAGGGCATCAACGTGGAGGCGGTGCTGGAGGACATCGTGAACCACATCCCCGCCCCCTCCGGCGACCCGGAGGCCCCCCTGAAGGCCCTGGTCTTCGACAGCCAGTACGACCCCTACCGGGGGGTCATCGTCTACTTCCGGGTGATGGAGGGGACCATCCGCACCGGCATGAGGGTGCGGCTCATGGCCTCGGGCGCCGAGTACGAGGTGCTGGAGTGCGGCTATCTCCGCCCCCTGGGCATGGAGCCCTGCCGGGAGCTGTGCGCCGGCGAGGTGGGCTACTTCACCGCCTCCATCAAGAACGTGAAGGACACCCGGGTGGGCGACACCATCACCGGGGCGGAGCGGCCCGCCGCCGAGCCCCTGCCCGGCTACCGCCCGGCCCAGCCCATGGTCTACTGCGGCGTGTACACCGAGGACGGCTCCAAGTACCCCGACCTGCGGGACGCCCTGGAGAAGCTGCAGCTCAACGACGCCTCCCTGTC